>CAXRKA010000175.1:0-16900 GCA_964231155.1 Alphaproteobacteria bacterium
TGTGGGGGATCCTTCCTTTAAAGATGAGGCGCGACCTCTTCTTACCGAAGAACACATTCAATCCAATATTGATGGCATTCAAAAAGTCTTTGGCAATATTTTTGATTATGGCGATGGCAAAACTGACGCCATCATGGTCAATAATGCGGATTGGCTCAAAGATATTGGCTATATCCAATTCTTACGTGAGAACGGTTCACATTTTTCTGTCAATCGCATGCTGTCTTTTGAATCCGTAAAACGCCGCCTTGATCGTGAACAAAATCTTTCTTTCCTGGAGTTTAACTATATGCTCATGCAGGCTTATGATTTTGTTGAACTCTACAAAGATCATGGCTGCACCTTACAAATTTCGGGTGCTGACCAATGGGGGAATATTGTTAATGGTATTGAACTAGGCCGCCGTAAAGAACAAGCGAGCCTGTTTGGCCTGACCGCACCATTACTAACAACCGCTTCAGGTAAAAAGATGGGTAAATCTGAGGGCAATGCTGTTTGGCTTAACCCTGAAAAGCTTTCTCATTTTGATTTTTACCAATTCTGGCGCAATACTGAAGATGCAGATGTTGGGCGTTTCCTTCGAATCTTTACAACACTCCCCATGGAGCGTGTCAAGGAACTTGAGGCCCTCGAAGGTGTTCAGATTAATGATGCCAAGAAAGTTTTAGCCTTTGAAGTGACCAAATTGATCCGCGGTGAAGAAGCCGCAAAGGCGGCCGAACAAACAGCCATAAAGACCTTTGAACAGGGCGATGCCGCTGATGGTCTTCCCACTATTGAAATGAGTGTGGAAGAACTCATATCCAAACGTTATGTCGATTTATTTGTCGATGCAGGGCTTACAGAATCCAAAGGCGAAGCACGCCGCTTGGTCAAAGGCGGAGGGGCACGGGTGAATGATGTTCAAATGCAAGATCAAGAGCGTATGGGCTCACCGGATGATGCCGATAATGACAACGTCATTAAGTTGAGCGCAGGTAAAAAGCGCCACGCTTTAATTAGAATTGCTTAGCGCTTAGGGCTGGTTGAATAGGTTTGGGTTTTGAGCTATATTTTAATCGTTATCAAAAGGATTAATAGATATGCCCATTGTAAGATTGTTGCCCAAACACAAAACTGCCCCCTTACGTGTTGCACAGACATTAGAAAATGCAGAAAAAGCACTCACTGCTGAAGACATCAGTGCATTATCTGATGCAAGCCTTGAGGCCACACAAGATACCTTAGACTTTTTATTGAGTAAAAAGGGCATCACTGAGTGTGAAATCAATGGGAAAATCACTTACAAAATTGCACATTTTAGCTTTTAGCGATCAAACGCATAAGAGGGGTATTTTTTAATGCCCTTCATGTCATCAGATAATTGAGATGTTTTATGCTGGCGGCGAAACGCCAGATAGTTTTGTGTTGCCTGACGTATAATGTTGGGCTCAAGCCTTTTCGTATATTTTGGCTTTCTGGCGGTATTCATCGATTTAGTACTCTAAAATGAACGGTCCATAGGTTACGTCTTTCAACGGCTTAAGGCGGTTTTTGCGCAATTTAGTGAGCTTCTTTGAATAAGCGTGGCAACGTTCTGTGATCTCTTCTGCAATCTCAGGTGTTATTTCTCTTGTTTTATAATTACCGCCTGGACGCATTTGCAATAGACTGATTGTCTTTTGGGTTTTCTGGAAAAATATCGTTATAATCGACTGTCATTACTGTTTTTCTCACTATTCAGGTTGATATTGAAATGTGCCACGCTTTCGGCTCATTTCTTCATGTGTCGGCTTAAGTTCATTATAGGTCGATTCAATCTCCGTAACGATCTTCTCACATTCTTTAAATGTCTCAAGAGCACGCTCTTCTGTTAATTGATCGTCTGGTACAAACTGGATATCTCTATCCTCTACCACAAATTTTTCTATGTTATTTTCACCATACATGGCTAGATCTCCCAATATTTAATAGACCCCAGACTAGAGTATTTATGCAAAAAAGGCAAATCGATTTCATCACACACTAGAGGAAGCGGGCTTATACTCCATAAGCATTAAGCCATCTTCATCAACAGGCCCAGGAGCAAAGCCTTTATTGAGCCAATACTCTTGTACAGGGTTGTCTTTCCAGACATTAATTTTCAACGGTTTACCCTTTGATCCATAGTTATTTACGAAATGCTCAAAAATTTGAGTGCCTATACCTTGTCTCTGCATTTTTTCGATGAGAAATAAGCGACACAGCTTTATACAATCTTCAAAATCTTGAATAAAGTAACAGCCGATCCACTGATGATTGTATTGAAGAATAAAACCATCTTGCTTCGCTATGTTGTTGTCAAACCACCCTCTTATGGTCTTCATATCTGCACCGATATGTCGATCAATGTATGATTTGTTTTCTTTCAAGTGTAATTGCCAAACAAAATCAACATGTTTTAGAGGGTCATAGGGTATTGTTTTATAATCAATCATAACTAGAGTTTTACACCTAGCTCTTAATAAATCAATTACATATGTATTGGGCGACCGTTAACGGCAAGGGCTGCTTCTTTCACGGCTTCATTCAATGTGGGATGAGCGTGACAGATGCGCGCCACATCTTCTGATGAGCCGCCAAATTCCATCACGGCTGCAATCTCATGAATCAGTGAGCCGGCTTCATGGCCAATGATGTGACAGCCTAAGATCTTATCCGTTGTTTTATCGGCCAAAATTTTGACAAAGCCCTCTGTTGTATTCATCGAACGTGCACGTCCATTGGCCGTAAAAGGAAACTGTCCCTTGGCATAGGCCACACCCGCTTCTTTCAGTTGTTGTTCGGTTTTACCAATCGAAGCGACTTCCGGCTCTGTATAGACAACACCAGGCACCAAGTCATAATGAACAGAACCTGATTGCCCATCCAACATCTCAGCCAAAACAACCCCGTCCTCTTCTGCCTTATGCGCCAACATTGGGCCAATAATCACATCACCAATCGCAAAAATTCCTTCAACAGAGGTTTCAAAGGTCTCATCTGTTTTAATACGGCCACGTTCGTCCAATTCAACGCCCACCTCTTGAAGACCAAGATTATCTGTATATGGACGACGCCCAATGGAAACGAGTGTCTTTTCTGATTTTATAGTTTCAGATTTTCCACCCTCAGCTGGCTCTGTTTTGATGTGGCAAACACCTTTTTTAACATCAACGCCTATGACTTTGGTTTTAAGCTTAAATTCCATGCCCTGACTGGTCAGAATTTTTTGCATCTGTTTTGATACATCTGCATCCATGCCTGGCATAATACGATCCAGAAACTCAACAACCGTGACTTTCGCCCCTAAACGCATCCATACCGCGCCCATTTCAAGACCGATATAGCCACCACCAATAATAGTCAGTGATTTCGGCACTTTGCCAAGCTCCAAAGCGCCCGTTGACGAGACAATGTTTTTCTCATCAATTTTTACATTCGGCAATGGCATCACTTCAGAGCCTGTTGCAATAATGATTGAACCAGCCTTCACTGTTGATGCTTTACCTTTTTCAGGTTTGATAAACACTTCACCAACATCTTTAATAGTGCCATGGCCTTGAATCCATTCGATCTTGTGCTTTTTAAAGAGGAACTCAATGCCCTTAGTGTTATCAGAAATAACACTGTCTTTAAAAGCCATCATCTTTTTCAGATTAAGCTTGGGTTTTACACCTTCAATCCCAAAATTTTCCAATTCCTTTTCAGCTTCGTGATATTTTTCTGACGCTGTCAATAGAGCTTTTGAGGGGATACAGCCCACATTCAAACATGTTCCGCCCAAAGCTTTGCGTTTTTCAACAACTGCCACCGACATACCCAATTGTGCACAGCGTATAGCGCACACATAACCACCGGGTCCGCCACCAATCACGACAACATCAAATTCCTTAGCGCTCATTTTTCTCTCCATCGTTTGATCAAGATATCTTTATCGATATTACATTCGCTCTTATTTCTAACGATAGAATATCAATAAGGGCTTAACAGAACGCCCATAATTGACCTAAAAGCAACATAAATAAATATGGTAATTCTTGTTTTCATAATTTTATAGATGCTTTTTAGTGTTTTGGGGGCTTGTACGTCTAGCGTTTCCAACATAACGATTTGTCAATGGATTGGCTTTATAATTAAATACTCTTGACTGTTTTATTCTTTTTTTGTTGTTTCTTATGCCCCTTGATTTAACCACACATATCACCGTCTCCCAGATTGAAGATCCAGCCATGCTTGTTGGTTATGCGCTTCTTTTGGATATAGCAACACGGATACTCGTACCAGTTGCGCGTGATCGATTTCGTGTTATGGGAGGAATTTTTGATGTGATTGCAGGTTACTTTAATACAAAGCTCAACCGTGACTATCGCTCTGATAAGGAACTAAAACGGCGTGGCACGATCGCTTTGGTCATTGTTTTATTGATCGCCTATCTTGTGGGCTATGGTTTAGAACATTTTATTTCTACACACCACAATGGCTCTGTGCTGGCTGTGTTGGTTTTGTTTTTCTGTTTTTCGGCCACGCGCCCTCTTTCTGTCGGTTGGAAACTGTTTTCTCATCTCAAACAAAAGTCCGGCCAAGCCTCACAAAGTACAAAGAATATCTTTTCCAGACATCTTCTCTCTGAGCGCATAGAAACATCAAAGCCTGATGGCTACCGTTATGCACGCTTTTATGTAGAGCATTGTGTGGAAAGCTTATGCCTTCATGTGATCTCGCCCATATTCTGGTTCTTACTTCCTTATCTGTTTGGCTATACCGGCTGGATACCCCTCGTCATGAGTGTTGCGCTTCAGCAAAGCTTTACTGTTTGGTCACCGAAAATCACACACCCCTCGACCTTTGCACAATCGGCTCAGGTTCTACATACTATTGTTCATCTTGTTCCAGCACGTATTGCTGCTGTTGTAATATGGATCAGTGGTTTTTTCGGTCTAGAAGCCTCACCGTTTCGTGCCATACAAACAGTTTTGAAACAATCCCGTGCCTATAACTCTTTTATACTGAATTGGCCCATGGCCCTGATGACGGGTGCCCTTAATGTCGTTGTTGAGGCCGGACACAATGATTGGGTTGGCCCCGATAAAGCTACAGCCAAGCTCACTTGGATTGATGTCCGACGCACACTCTTATTCTATGGTATGAGCCTCATTATTACGGCTCTCATTCTCTCTGCGATCATTTACCTCTCCTTAGGGTACAGCAGGCTAGTCTAAAATTTGAGGATAACACTATGACCGATGACGGTATTGAAGACGCTATAACGCTTGAAGAAATTCGTTCTATTCCAGGACATTTTGAGCCCATTGATAAAGATATTGTTTCTGAGCGGACACAAGGGCTCGATGATAAGATCAATCAATCGGGTGCAACTGCTGACGGCTATCCATCCTTTCTTGGCTTGTGTGCAGCTGTGCAAGACCGCGCCATACCACAATTTCACAGACCCTGTGTTGCGCTTTATGCTGCGGCTCATGGCTGTGCCCCGGAGTCAGCACAAAAACTTCCTGACATTATTGAGCTTTATATGCGGGGTGAAAAACCCATCAATAACTTCTGTCAGCTCCTCGATACAGATTTTCGGGTCTATGATTTAGATTCAGAGCATATGTCTGAAAACCCTTTGGATGGCGAGCCCGCAATGTCGGAAGAAGAAACAGCACGCGCAACCAGCTATGGCATGATGGCCATTGAAGAGGGTATGGATATTGTTTACTTGGGCACCATTGGACAGGGCGCGGCCATTTCAGCACAAGCCGTTCTTACTGCCCTTGGATATGAAATTGAGAAAGATGATATTATTGACGGTGATGTTATTGCAGCTGCCAAATCTTGGGCCAAAGATTCAAAAGCACAAATGGACGCTCTCTTGGCACTACAGCATATGGGCGGTTATGATCTTTGTGCACTTTTGGGGGGCATGATGGCTGCGCGTTTAGCGCAAGTGCCCATTATTATTGATAGTTGGTCTGGTCTTGCAGCAGCCGCTATTCTTAAAGCCATTACACCCAATGGTGAAGCGCATATTATCCATTGTGGAGTACCCCGTGTTGCCATTCCAGGCCTTGCGGTGTTCGCTAATCAAGAGCAAAACCCGCGCTTTTCTTCAGGATTGCGCTCTGTACATCTTTTGATTAACGCGAAAATGCTTATGACAGCCATTGATCCAGCAACACAATCACCCAAAGTCGTTCGATTAAAGTAAAGTTTTAAGGCGTGTTCTTTGAAACCCAAGCGCCAGGGTTTTCTATCGCCTGTTTCATGCTCTCATCCGATTGAGCCTGAGGCACGTTATGGACATTTTCTGCATAATAATCATATTTATTTTGTTCAATGGCGACTTTAAGCGCATATTTTCTTAAGTTTTCACGATTTTTATAAGAAAGGCGACGTGTATGGCGTGCCATCTTTTGCTTACATCTGTCTTCAAAAAATTTCAAAACGGCTGGATCAATTTGAATTAGGGCCTTATCCACATCCATATTGAGCTCTTCTCTGGTCAGATTATTCGTCATAGTACTGAAAAGTCCATCGACCGGTTCACGCTCAGTTTCAATCACAAGCTCTGCAACCGCCGAATTGATTGAAAAACACCGTGCCATAAAATCGGGATCATTACGTTTTGACTTGTCTATATATTCAAAAGCAGTCTGGCCTACAGATAATGCTTTATTAAATTTCTCTGGGTTATTTATGATTTCATCTTTTAAGATCGGAGAATGCTTCTCACTATATTTAGGGAGAAGGTATCTACAAACTTTTGGGTTGGCTTCAAAAGCCTTAAGGAGGAACTCTTTATCTTGAAAGCGCTTATCCTCTGAAGAGAGAAGCCTTAAAATATCTTCGCTGAGCGCTACAACCTTTAAGACAAATTCATCGTTATCCAATCGCTTATCGTCTGTTTTAATAACAGTAATCACACCTTTTTCATGTTTCAGAACATCAAAGAAAAAGTCCTCATCCTCTCGCAAAACGTCCTTAAACTTTGCGGCTGTTCTATATTTACCAATATCATAAAAAACTTTAGCCAGCTTTTTGTTACCCCAAAGGCTTTCGGGCAGGTTCATAAATTCATACATGGTTGGTTTATATTGAATATATTGCATCCATTCATCGGGGTTTTCTTCCATAAAGCCGTAGAGACCCCGGTGTTTGAAAACCTTTTCTGGCCCATGCTTATCAATACAGGCCATAAGTAGCGCTTCATCTTCATAAAATTTTTCGCCTGAAACTTTATAGTAAAACGGATCTTCTAAAATAATCTTTTTAATCAGTGCTTCATTATCATAAAAAATCTCATACGTTTCCCAATCCTCATTATATTCAGCGAATTTGATTTCTCAAAGTTCGCCAGCTCTAACCCATTCTAATATAAGCTCATGATTGTCCTCATTGGCCTTAATGTCCTCAAGCGTTTTATAGACATTTCTATCCTCGGCAGGCTGTGATGGTTTGGGGATCGCGCGTTGCCCTTCTGTTGTGATTTTACCATAATAAGTTTCAGCCATCGGCGTCCCTTTAATATAGTCTGTCCATCGTTTCGTTAGATTAACCAGGGCCTCTGTTGGGTCAAAGGACATATTATCAAGTTCGTTTTACCACTTGCCTTCAACATAGGCGAATTTATGGCTCTTATAGGTCCCTTCATAGTTGATTCTATCTGCCTCTGTTGGTGTGGTTAAAAACATCAGCACCGGAGAGTCTTCTTGATAACCCTCAAATCGATTATTCTCTTCTTCAAAAGCTGAGATACACCATTTCGTTTGGTCACCGTATTTTTGTGATGCCAAAGTCGTGTGCGGCATCACAATTTGTCCTTCAGGGCCATCGTAAAATACGGTTGTTGACTGAGCAATTTCAGCTGATTTTTCTTTAAACTCTTTATATTTCTTTTTAATGGTACTTATGCTTTTGGCGTTACGTCTATGCTTCACTATAAGATGCATCAAGCCAGGTCTATCAAAGTTTTTGATATTCCTATTTTCTTGTGTGGCGGGAATATCATTTCCAGATGCGTAAAAATACTCGACATCATCTTTTAGGCGATAATAATCCTCTATTCGGGGCTTATTCCCCATAAGATCTACCTCATTCATCGCCTTAAACATCCACGGTACAAATTGCTCGCGCTTACCTTTTGGAGCATTAATCGGATAGATTATGGGCCAATAAGCGTCAAAGATCGCTTTTTTCTCTTCAGCTGAAGCTGCGCCTTGTTCAACACTTTCCAATGCCTTAATTAAGGTTGGATCGGTTTCAAAAACCGTGTTGATGGATGTGTCATTTGTGATTATATCAATAGTTTGATTCCAATAAGCCTCAAACATCCGCTGTTTGAATGAATCTTTATAGAATTTCACCACCGTATTCATACCCAATATATTAACACAAATATGAATTATGTCAATTTTCTGGGGTGTGGTTTTAGGCTTTGTTAATAATTGTGGGAAGGCCCACACTCTCTAACATAAGGGTGCACAGAAATGGTCCCCTCGATGACACTCTCAAAACCTAAGATGAAAGAGGCTGATCCACCAAAGAATAATTACAAAATATACTCTTCAACCCAAGCCCGGGGGTTGTCGATGAGTTTCTTGAAAGAGGCGCCACTCTGTGCTTCTGGCAAGCGATTGGCTGTTTTGTCCAAAAGATGAAACTCATTCTTTTGGCACATCACTTTAACGGCATGGCGTAGAAAATCTTGTTGTTCTTCAGGCATTAATCCTAATGGTGAATTTCCTAGAAAATCAGATATCACCGATGGATCAATGTTTATAAACTCTTGGGCGCGGTGCAGTGTTTTTGGCTTTTCTTTGTGGGTAATACCAAGCTTGATTAGCTCCCTATTTTCAAGAAAACACTCACATAAAAATTCTATATCGTTTTCATATAGCTCTGAAATAAGAGGCCATGTATTGACATCGACCTTAAGAGCGCTCAGAAGCAATGACTTATCTTTTTTAATGCTGTCATCAAAATCGCCAATCCAGCCACCATTTTTTATATATGTTGTAGTGATCTCTCTTGCTTCAGGATTATTTTTGTCTTTATACCGCATATAATACACATCTGCGCTTTCTGCCAAGGCCCGCCCAATATCTTCATCTGCCAAAAGTGCATCTGGTATTTGAATGGTTATATTAGCACCGCCTTTGATGGCCTAAAGAATTGTTTCTTTTTTCTGCGCTATATCTAAGGGAACATTTTTAAGCGATGCTGTTGTTATCCCCTCTTTACAAGAGAGATAGGCCCTAATTGCCTCTTCATCACGCTTAAATGGATGGTCATCTGGTAGATATTCATAAGGTCTTTTAATCTGCTCTAAAGATTGAATAAACCATGTCTTATTTCCACGAATAGAGTTCTCAAGAATGGATAGTTTTGAAAATGCTCCTGCATCACTGAAGGCCTTTGCAAAATCCGTATCTCCATCCATTTCCTTTGTGATTCTATTGATTTCATAAATTGGGAAGTGTGCTATGTGTTTTTTTAGCCATGCCTTATCTTCCAACATCGGTTCACTGATTGAAAAATGAGGAAGCGTGTTTTCTGCACCATTTTTCTCCACACAATTTTTGACAAAATCCATATCTTCAAAAATATTTTCTGGCACCTTTGCTTGTGCAAAAATCGGATTAATGCAAATAATCTCCTTTAAAAACGCATCATCGACGGGAGAAGGGGAATACTCCAAAGTATGATAGTCAAAGGCCGTAAAATTGATCCCGGTATGGACGCGGCCCTCTCTAAACCAATTGAGAACTGTTTCTTTGTCATCTTTGTGATCTATGATGTCACCCAGATCTTTAAGCCACAATGATTTATCTTCTGCAGAAATGGGGGTCTTTATATCCCCGATATAACTACCCACATATTCTGTATTTTGAACATACATCTCCCATTGAATACGCAAGGCATCCAAGCACTCTACAGGATATATTTCCAATTGATCCCGTTCATCATACCAATCACCATTCACATAAGCAAACTTGAAGCTCTTATAGTGCTCTCCGTAAAAGGCTCGGTCATCTTCTGTTGGATTTGGAAGAAAAATGAGAACAGGGCCCTTCTTATAGTATCCCTCGAAAGCGTTCTCTTCATCTTTATGAGCCGAAATACACCATTTTGTGTGACCGCCCCAATTTTGAGCCGCCAATTTTGTGTGCGGCATAACAATTTTTCCCTCAGGGCCATCATAGAAAATAGTGGTTTTTTCCATGATCTCTGCTTCATTCTCGTTAAGTAAACGAAAGATGCGTTTACTCTCTCTTTCTTCTTCATATTTGGCGAGGGGTTTCTGCAGTGCTTCTTGAAGAAGATACATAGAGCCATAGTCTGACAAGTTTTTAGGAAACTGTTCTGGTATTTCTCCAATATGATTATAGAAAAACTCAACATTGTTTACCACTTTATAGATATCTTCAACAATGACTGGACCCACTGTATTCTCAACATTTAACACTATATCAATAATTCATGGCACGAATGTATCACGTTTTGATTTGGGCGCGTTGACAGGGTAACAAAGCTTTAGAAAAAGATTGAAGATACGACGTATATCATCATTTCGACCCTGGTCTTTTTTAATGCGACGAAAAGCCAAAGCAACGTCATGATTATCTTTAAATGGAGAGCTCGCAGACTGGTCTGCGCTCAGGTATTCAAGAATACTTTCAAAATATTGATCAAATAGTCTTTGCTTGAAAAAATCGTCGTATTTCTGGCGTTCAAACTTCATTGCCTGAATCTACCAGAAAATAATATTATGTCAAATTATTTTGGGGTGTGACTAGATGTGTTGATCTTTGTCTTCATAAGCAGAAACAATATCAATTTTTGTGTTCAGCTCAGCGATACGATATTCAATCTTTTCGCGCTCGATCGGATCTTCTGTTTCATCGAGATCTTGGGCCAAAATATCTCTGACCTTTGATAGCTTCTCAATATCAATTTTATTCACGGGTTCTGCGCTTTCCGTCGCCACATAACAATGTGCCGGCGTAATATCCGCAAATCCTCCTGTAATATAGAATGGGATTTCTGATCGATCAGATTTATGAATCCGACAAATGCCGTGCTGAAGATTAAGAACCATCTTTTGATGACCCGTTTTGATCATAGTCTCTCCCTCAACGGCCGGCACGGTCACAGCTGTCTCTTTTGAGTGATGCATGACGGCGTCTGGCATCACCAATTCAAAATGAAAGCTTTGACTTTTTTCGTGTTCCATTGTCTTTATCTATGCCGCTTGAGATGATGCCATTTCACGACCCTTTTCGATGGCCTCATCTATCGTTCCAACCATATAAAATGCATTTTCAGGCAAGTGATCGTATTCACCATTTACAATGGCCTTAAAGCCTTTGATTGTATCTTCTAGCGGAACAAAGGTTCCTTTAACGCCTGTAAAGACCTCAGCGACATGGAATGGTTGTGATAAGAATTTTTGGATCTTACGTGCACGCTCCACCGTTAATTTATCTTTCTCAGACAATTCTTCCATGCCCAAGATCGCAATAATATCTTGCAGAGATTTATAATCCTGAAGCGTCTTTTGAATATCACGGGCGACCTTGTAATGTTCTTCACCAACGGTATCAGGCTCTAGAATGCGAGATGTTGATTCCAATGGGTCAACCGCTGGATAAATACCAAGCTCTGAAATTTTACGTGAAAGAACCGTGGATGCATCCAGATGGCTAAAGGCCGTTGCTGGTGCTGGATCTGTAATATCATCCGCAGGGACATAAATGGCCTGCACGGAAGTAATCGATCCCTTCTTCGTTGATGTAATACGCTCTTGAAGCTGGCCCATATCTGTAGCCAGAGTAGGCTGATAACCCACCGCCGATGGGATACGCCCCAAAAGAGCAGACACCTCAGAGCCCGCTTGTGTAAAGCGGAAGATATTATCAATAAAGAAGAGAACATCTTGGCCCTCTTCGTCACGGAAATGTTCAGCCATTGTTAAACCTGAAAGAGCAATACGCGCACGTGCGCCTGGAGGCTCATTCATTTGACCATAAACAAGTGCTGCTTTGGATTCTTTATCCTTGTCACCGTCTTCTAAATTGATCACACCAGACTCGACCATCTCTTGATAGAGATCTGTTCCTTCACGTGTCCGCTCACCAACACCTGCAAACACTGAAACACCACCATGGGCTTTGGCAATATTATTGATCAACTCCATAATCAAAACGGTTTTACCAACACCAGCACCACCAAAAAGACCAATCTTACCCCCTTTGGCATAAGGCGCCAAAAGATCTATAACTTTAATCCCCGTTTCCAGGATTGTAAGATCTGTAGATTGATCAATAAACTCTGGTGCTTCTCGGTGGATCGACATCTTCTGTTTGCCTTTAACGGCTTTGCGTCCATCAATGGGTTCTCCAACAACGTTGAAGATGCGACCCAAAGTGTCGTCGCCCACCGGCACCATGATTGGAGACCCGGTGTTGACAACTTCCTGTCCTCTTTTGAGGCCCTCTGTTGAGGCCATAGCAATTGTACGTACCGCGTTGTTGCTCAAATGCTGTGCCACTTCGAGAACAATAACCTCTCCATTGTGTTTGACTTCCAATGCATCAAGAATTTCAGGCAAATCTTTTGTTCGGCTGAATCCAACATCAACAACCGCTCCAGTCACCTGTGTAATTTGACCTTTGGCTTTGGTGTTTTTGGTTTTTTGTGCAGACATAAGACCTCTTCCTTTGTCGTTTAAATCGCCTGTGCGGCAGAAACAATTTCTGTGACCTCACTCGTAATCGCCTCTTGGCGCATACGGTTATACGTGAGGGTTAAATCATCTATCAATTCTTTGGCATTACGAGATGCGCCATCCATAGCCGTCATCCGTGCTGCTTGTTCCCCAGCCGCCACTTCCAAAACAATACGATATAATGTGGTCGCGATTTGTGCCGGTATTAATTCTTCCATGACCTTCGCCGCATTCGGCTCAAATTCATGCCAGCCACCGAAATCTCTTTGATGTTTGAGATATTCTTTGGTGGGTTCTTCGCGCACATTGCGCTCAACCGCTTCTGGTATATCATATGGGATAAGACGTAAGCGCTCTGGTGTTTGCTTCATAGCATTTTCAAATTTGTTATAAAAAACATGTGCCTCATCATAGTGTTGTTCATCAAAGGATTTGATAATGCCACGCATAATCTTTTGGATAGGCTGAAATGTTTCCTCAAGCGGGTAGTAAGAAATAATTTGGTTGTCATGCAATTTTTTCAAAGCCAAATAGCCCTTTCGACCGATACAGACAATCTGTACTTTTTTACCGTCCAATGAACGTTGGTTGATGTAAGTGGCAACAGATTTAAGAAGATTTTGGTTAAACGCTCCACATAATCCACGCTCTGCAGAAACCACAATCACCAGGTAACTTTCCACCGCTTTATGGCCCACCAAGAGTGGAATTTTTTGCAAATCTTTGCGTGTCACAGCAGATTTCGCGCGGGCCAGAATTTCATTAAGGCGGGCCGAATAGGGCTGAGCGTCTTCTGCACGCTTTTGTGCCTTACGCAACTTGGCGGCTGCAACCATCTTCATTGCAGACGTGATTTTCCGTGTGTTTTTCACACCATTAATACGTGTTCTAAAATCACGTAAGTTTGCCACGCTCTATTACCCCCGTCTCAAATAATTTTTAGTGAAGTTATCCAGATAGCTTTCGAGCTCTTTTTCAATTTCATCTGTAATAACACCGCCAGTTCGTATCTTATTCAAAAGATCAGCATTATTCGCTTCAGCATCAACAATCAGGTTGTGCTCAAAATGCGGAACATTTTCTGGCGGAACATCATCTAAGTAGCCACGCACACCAGAGAAAATCGATAGAACCTGAACTTCAAATGGTCGTGGCTTATATTGGTCTTGTTTCAGCAATGTTGTTAATCGCTCACCGCGTGCCAGTAGGCGCTGCGTGGCCTTATCAAGATCTGATGAAAATTGAGAAAACGCTTCCATCTCGCGGTACTGCGCCAAAGATAAGCGGATTTTACCGGCCACTTGTTTCATGGCCTTGGTTTGGGCCGCTGAGCCAACACGAGACACCGAGTTACCCACATCAATAGCTGGGCGGATACCTTTATAAAAGAGGCTACTATCTAAAGCAATCTGTCCGTCTGTAATAGAAATCACATTGGTTGGAATATAGGCCGAAACATCACCCGCTTGTGTTTCAATAATGGGGAGCGCTGTTAGTGATCCCCCGCCTTTGTCTTTTGACATTTTAGCAGCGCGCTCAAGAAGACGAGAATGCAAGAAAAACACATCCCCTGGATAAGCCTCACGGCCAGGAGGACGAAGAAGAAGAAGCGACATTTGGCGGTAAGCCACAGCATGTTTTGACAAATCATCATAAATGATCAGGGCATGCATTTTATTGTCTCTAAAATACTCACCCATTGTACAGCCTGTATAGGGCGCAAGATATTGAAGTGGCGCTGGCTCAGAAGCCGTTGCAGAAACAACGATTGTATATTTCATGGCACCGTGTTTTTCTAACATCTTCACCGTCTGTGCAACACTTGAGCGCTTTTGCCCAACAGCAACATAGATACAGTAAACCGGCTCGCCGCCCTTTTCGTGTGTGGCCTTTTGATTGATAATTGTATCAATAGCAATCGCTGTCTTCCCTGTTTGGCGATCACCAATAATCAATTCCCTTTGGCCACGGCCGATCGGCACAAGACCATCTATTGATTTAATCCCTGTCTGCAAAGGCTCTTCAACGGGCTGCCTTTCAATAATACCGGGCGCCATCTTTTCAACCGGCTCACGCCCCGACGCTTTAATGGGGCCAGCACCATCAATGGGGTTACCCAAAGCGTCAACAACACGGCCCAAAATGCCTTTGCCCACAGGCACGTCCACGCTGGTCTTAAGGCGCTTAACTGTGTCACCTTCAGAAATACCACGGTCCTCACCAAAGATAACAATACCAACATTGTCATGTTCAAGGTTCAGGGCCATGCCCTTTGTACCATTAGAAAAATGAACCATCTCTCCGGCACCAATATCATCAAGTCCATGAACGCGTGCAACACCATCACCAACGGATAGCACAGTACCCACCTCAGACGTGCTGGGCGCGGCATCATAATTCTTGATCTTGCTTTTGAGTATGGAAGAGATTTCCGTTGCTTTGATATCCATGTTTTCTTTCCTTGTTACATACCTTGGCCACGCATAGATTGGACCAGGCCCTCAAGTGTTGTTGCTATTGTATTGTCTATTCGAATAGATTGATATTCAAGACTAATTCCACCAATCACATCTTCATCAACCACGTAGTGAACTTCAACGGTACCATCAAAAATTTCTTCTAAACGCTTTTGTATAGTTTCAGCCTGTTTTTTACTCGGCTCTTTGGCCATAACCGATTTAATATGATAGCGACTGATGTGGTCATCATATATATCATACCAAGCATCGATAAGCGCACCAACAAGCGTTATACGGCCTGACTCAAGCATAATGAAAAGGGTATTCTTTGTTTCTTTTTGAAACTTTGTTTTCTCCAAAATGGATTCCAAGAGCCGCTTTCTCTCATCAAGGGCTGTCTTTTTATCTGTGAAAATCCGTAAACTCCCCGCAGAAAAAATCTTATGCAGTTCATTAATATCTTTTTCTATGGTTTTGACTTTTTTTGCCTTGCGCCCCACATCAAAAAGAGCTTGCGCATAACGTTGAGCAATTAAAATGTCTTCAGGGGAGTGTTGCGCCATGATCCTCTCACATAACGAGCCAAGTTTCTTTTCCAAAACAGTGTGCCACGCCTCATCTTCAACATCAATGCTTTCAAATGATTTAATAGACCCACTAATGATGTATTTTTATGAGGAATAAATTTGACAGCTTGTCTTTTTTGTTTACAATTGGACATAATATAAGCATAGGAGTGTTTATGTCAACAGAGCGCATTAAAAACGCATTAAAGGGGCTTGGAATTTCAAAGACAGTTTATTCCCTTTTTTTTCCAGAGACTATGGCTGTTATTAATCGTGTCATGGACAGCGGATCAATACAAAGCCATATCATGTGGGCTCTACAAAATAATAAAGAAGATATTATTTCTGCACTCCAAGCCGACAATCTTCATTTAGCATCCCGACTTATTTTGGAACAGCAATTTAAGGCCCGCACTCAGTATCATGAGGATTACTTGAGTGCCTATACGCAAAAACAAGATGACATTGATTTGGAGTTTTTCAATGCCTGGTTTGATTGGACAAGAGATGTCGTATCTGTATCCGCTGACGATTTCTCATACCAATATCCAACAGGGGGCTCTTCAGAAGCCATTCGAGCCGCCATTTCTGAATATAAGTCGCGACCAGAAGATCGCCCACTACAATTTAAACACATTCATATGTTTGAGGGCGAATATGAAGGATACCCCAAGTTTGCTGCCGCCGATGACTTGCCTGTTATGAAACATGACCGCAATAATATTGAAAAAACAGCCAAACGCATTGGTAAGCTTCATGGAACACAGCAATTTTATATCTCACACCCATCCGCCATTGATGGAAATGTTTGGGAAGGCTATGACGACTTTATGTTGGCAATGAAAAAATATGCACCCAATTGTGAAGTGATGCTTGATTTGACCTATGTTGGATCCGTTGTAAAAAACTTCCATATCAAAGCCGATTATCCCAACATTCGTGCCATCTTCTTTTCTTTATCAAAGCCTGCTGGTGCATACTATCATCGTGTTGGTGGTATGATTTCACGCAAAGAGTACCCCTCTCTTTTTGGCAATAAATGGTTCAAGAATTTACAGTCTTTGAATTTTGGAACCGCATTTATGAACACTCATAGCGTTCACGATATGCCTAGATCGGAAGAGCACACGTCTGAACTCCAGTCACGC
>CAXRKA010000176.1:0-5078 GCA_964231155.1 Alphaproteobacteria bacterium
CAACCTGTACCGATGATAGTTCAAAGCTGGAATGGAATGGTTCATCTTGGTCATGTTCCACAAATATTCAGGCCGATACTTTAGATGGTGTTGACAGTGCGAACTTCCTTCGTAGTAATACAGCTGATACAATGACAGGTGAATTGACAATTAATACATCAGATCCTCAACTTACACTAACCAATAGTAGCAACATTGGTTTAGAGCTTCGTTCATCAAGTAGCACGGGCATAGCTTATATTGATTTTGTAGCAGAAGCTGGTGCTACGAATACGGGTGCTAATGGGGGTTCTCCCGACAATGAAGCTCGAATATCTTATAGAGGTAGCAGCGATGATATTGAAATGACTGTTGGTGGAAGAACAACATTTATTAATAATTATGGTCTTGGCATAGGTGTAGCACCTAGCTCATCATATGACTTACATGTAGATGGTGACTCTTATGTCGATGGTAACCTAACGGTCACTGGTACAGTTAGTGGAACAATTGATGCAGATACACTTGATGGTATAGATAGTGCGAACTTCCTGCGTAGTAACACAGCTGATACAATGACAGGCCTTTTGACAATGAATCATGCGGGAGATGAAATGCTTCGCTTAACTGATACATCATCATCAGGTAGCCCTTATATCAGTTTTTATCAATCTGGCACACGTGCAGCTTTTATACAATATTCGGACTCTGGAGACTTTATAAGAGTGCATAATGATATTACCAATGATCAGTTAGAGATTGATGACGGCATTAATGGACTAAAATGGGATGTGGGTGGAACAGATTATACTGTATACCACTCTGGTAATTTTACGTTTACAGATACGAATACCAACGCAAGCACAATATGTTCAACAGATGATCAATATTTGAGCGGTGCAGGTACGTGTGAAACCGTACCAACCTGTACCGATGATAGTTCAAAGCTGGAATGGAATGGTTCATCTTGGTCATGTTCCACAAATATTCAGGCCGATACATTGGATGGTATTGACAGTGCTAATTTCTTGCGTAGTAATACCTCTGACACATTCTCTGGCACCATGACTTTTTCTGGAAGCAGTAGACTCAATATTGGTAATACATATGATGGCCGCACTGCTATATTTCATAATTATAGTGTAGACAAGCGTTTTATTATTGCGCCCTACGATGGTGGAAGCCAATGGAATAGAGAACTTTACTATAATCCATCAACGGATGATTGGCATTTTGAGACTGAAGTTCGTACGCCGGGCGTTATTTATACATCCGACTTGAATAAAAAGACAGACATCAACCCGCTTTCTCATTCATTGGATAATATACTTAAATTAGAAGGTGTAAGCTTTTATTGGAGAGAAGGCACAGATGAGTTTATTAATGATCAATCACAGCGTATTGGTTTGATCGCTCAAGATGTTGAGAAAATATATCCAGAGTTTGTGAAGGGTGAAGAAGGGCAAAAAGCCGTTGATTATGCAGGCTTGGTTGCACCTATTATCGAAGCTATCAAAGACATTTGGGCTCACATTCAAACTTTGACAGAGCAGATGGCTGAATTGGTGACAAGAGATGCGGAACAGCAAGCTGAGATTGATGCGCTTAATGCGCGTATAGACGCTTTAGAAGCTAGGCTAGAGGCACAATAATATGTTTACAGCGGGCTCCAAAAAAATGGCATATAATTTTTTTTTAAGCTCTGATTTAATCAAAGTGCGACTTGTCGCACTGATTGTAATGATTTTATTGCCAACACAAACTGTTGCGCAAGTCACAGGGCAAACGCGTTTCTCTGGAGGGAATTTTCAATTTTATCATGGTGGCTGGACAAACGTTTATGATGGCGGATCCGCGGGAGGATGCTCCATGACAGGTCAAACACGCTACTCATCAAGTCGAATTGAGTATTGCAATGGTTCGTCATGGCGTTCAACGAATACTGGGGTTTCTGATGGCCCATGTTCCGTCTCTGGCTTATTAGATTACAGAAATAATATGCTACAGTATTGTAATGGTACAACTTGGATACAAATGGAATTGGTATCTGGTAATATTTATACATGTGATTATTTGACTACGTTCGGATGGGTGGGGCCTTCGTCAGTGTGTTCTCCATTAGACAGTGATTGCACTCTCGGTTCAGAGCCCTCTCACAATGAAACGCGTTGTTGCTCTACAACCCCCTCTATCCACTGCCCTAGAATGAGGTCTTGGGTTTGTGCAAGTGGTGAGTGGGAGCCATTTATGCCTGGTTGTGTTGTAACCTCAAATGACCCCTTATGTAGTTCTGGTAGTGCTTATGAAACTGACACTGCTTGTTGTAAAGACAATACACATCCAAGTGGTCCAACATCAAATTGCATCGATAGTGGTGGTGGTCCTCTATAATGGTTGATACATAATTGATGTCTATGGAATATATGTATATAAGATAAAAAACCACAGAATACATATATTTATCACAAAAAACAAAAGACTGACCTTGACATGGCTCAAGCGATCAGCAAGTTTCTGATAAATGTGTTCGCGGTGTGCTTCCCATAGAGTTTTACCTTGAAAAAAACGTGTAATGAGCGTGTAAGTTGCGTCAAGCCAGTACAGAAGCGGTAAAACAATAATAGCTTCCCAGTGACCGTTTACTCCCATAAGAATTAATAGCCAGCCCAAAGAATAACCTAAGCCGATTGAGCCAATATCTCCAAGAAAAACAAGAGCTTTTGTTCGCAAATTCCATATTAAAAATCCAAGAGCGCTTCCAGCCATAATTATTGCATAAACAGGCAGAGCCGCCTGTTGTGAGAAAAGGGCAGTCAGAATGACAATACCACTCGCAATAGAGAATGTTTCAATGCCTGAGATGCCGTTAATGCCATCCATGAAGTTAAAAGCATTGATGAACCATAGCCAGCCAAAGAATATAACAATTCGGTCAAGCCATACAGGAAAACCAAGAGTTTCGGTGAGAATCCCAAGGTCATAGGGTAATACAATCAGAGGGATGGCTACACCTATGGCTTGTGCAATCAATCTAAACAGTGGTGATAACCCATCTTTGCGATAATCATCAATCCATGAGAAAAGGCTCAGGACAAAGGAGATACCGATAATGATGGTAAATAAGAAGCGCAAGTTTGAAGGTGGCAGTTGATACGTCAGATAGCCCCACGCCAACCAAATAACAGGCATAACACCCCAGCCTCCACCACGTGGTGTCGGGATAGAATGACTTGAGCGTGCATTGGGTACATCCATGAGGTTTCTATTGTTCAGCCACATAACAACGGCACGTGTTAAAAAAGCGGATGCAAAAAATGAAACTGTCGCTATAATGAGCAAAAATTGTAGGTCAACCATATAATGAGTCTGGGGAAACTGGCCTTAAAAATCAATAGTAAAAAAACCAGGGAATAGAGAATAAGCGTTATGGCGGGAGCAGCTAAAGAACATCAAAAAAAGAAGAAGCTCTATATTAAAACATGGGGCTGTCAGATGAATGTTTATGATTCTAAGCGTATGGCTGATGTCTTGCGCCCTATGGGCTATGAAGCGGTTGATGAGCCTGATAATGCAGACATGATGGTTCTTAATACCTGTCATATTCGTGAGAAGGCGACAGAGAAGGTCTTTTCAGAGCTCGGCCGTTTGCGTAAACATAAAGATCGTCGTACGGAAGAAGGCAAAGAAACTTTGATGGCGGTTGCGGGTTGTGTGGCTCAAGCTGAAGGTGATGTCATTACTGATCGTGCGCCCTATGTTGATTTGGTTTTTGGTCCTCAAACTTATCATGAGCTACCACAGATGGTGAATGGTGTGACCGGTGAGTTGGATGGCCAACGTGCCATTAACACAGATTTTCCTGTTGAGAGTAAGTTTGATTTTCTTCCCCAAGAAGAAACTGAAGCCTCTGGCCCTTCAGCCTTCCTATCGGTTCAAGAGGGCTGTGATAAGTTTTGTACCTTCTGTGTCGTGCCTTATACGCGTGGCGCAGAATTTTCACGCCCAGTTGAGCAAATTATTGTCGAGGCCAAAGCCCTTGTGAAGGCTGGTGCTAAAGAGATTCAGCTTTTGGGGCAGAACGTGAATGCCTATCATGGGGAAGGGTCCAATGGTAAGGAATGGGGGCTTGGTGCGTTGATCAAAGAGCTTGCCTGTCGCGTTGATGGTCTAGAGCGCATTCGTTATACAACATCACATCCTCGTGATATGGACGATGAGCTGATCCAAGCGCATGGAGATGTACCACAATTGATGCCCTTCTTACATTTGCCAGTACAAAGTGGCTCAGATAGCATCCTTAAAGCGATGAACCGTCGTCATAAAGCTGATCTTTACCGTCGGATTATCGATCAGTTACGTGAAGCGCGTCCGGATATTGCTCTGTCTTCTGATTTTATTGTTGGTTTTCCTGGGGAAACAGAAGACGACCACAAAGCAACCTTGGATCTTATTGATTATGTGCGTTACGCTTTTGTCTATTCCTTTAAATATTCTGCACGCCCTGGCACACCCGCAGCAACAATGAGTGATCAGGTTTTAGAGGCAATCAAAGATCGACGTTTACAAGAGCTCCAAGCAATGGTGAATCAACACCAAAGAGAGTTTAACCAAGCAACGGTTGGGCAAGTGTTTCCTGTCTTATTTGAACGGGAAGGGCGTGATGAAACACAGATTCACGGGCGTTCACCTTATATGCAGTCTGTTCATGTTCAAGGAAACCAGCGCTTGATTGGTGAGATTGTACCTGTCAAAGTGACGACCGCTTATGCCAATTCAGTCTCTGGTGAGATTGTTCAGTTTGAGCTTGAGAAAACACGCGCAGCTGAGTGACAGAGCTTGATCACAGCATATAATCCCGTTACATTAACAACATAACTTTCAACGACACAAAGGTACGTTTGTGACACCAAAAAACACCTCTGATCAAGGCCCAGATCGACTTCTTGAACTGCATTTCGAAAGCAGTGAGACACTTGCAGATATATCGGGTGAACAAGGTAAATATCTTCGCCAAATTGAATCCGCTCTTAAAGTTGAAATTTCCCAAGTGGGTAATGTTCTCAAGATTATTGGAACAGCACGCACAACACAGCTCGCAC
>CAXRKA010000177.1:0-2782 GCA_964231155.1 Alphaproteobacteria bacterium
GGGCTTAAACAGAATATTCTTGATCTACAGTGGATTGTGAACACAACAAAGAGTTTTGTCAGACAGATCTCTTCTGTGCAGTACAACTTCTAAGATGTGATATAGCGGTACGCAATAAAGCTGAAATACACAGCCAACATGAGTAGACCTGATAGGCGCCCAGCCTTTTTAAAGATAAAGGCAAAAAGCGCTAAGACAACGGTCACTGCCATCATAAATAAAGCGTCTGGCTCTATCACGATCGTATCAATCGGCAGCTCTTTAATCATAGCCGTGATACCAAGGATCGATAAGATATTAAAGACATTGGACCCGATGACATTGCTCACAACAATCTCTGTTTCATTCTTGCGCGCAGCTTGAATGGCGACAGATAATTCTGGCAAAGATGTTCCAAGCGCAACCAAGGTTAGACCAATAATAGCATCCGGAACATTCGCCATCTCAGCCACACGAACAGCACCACGCACCAAGAACTCAGAACCCAAAGACACGGAAATTAAACCCGCCAACAAAATACCTGAAGCCACCAAAAGAGAAGTGTTTTTGTCATGCACCTCGGGCGTAATCTCCTCATCTGGTAAATTCTTTTCTGTCTTAATTTTGTAAATAATATAACCAATCAAAACAGCAATTAAGAAACCACCCATAGTCTTGGAAATAAATCCAAGATAGGTCAAATACAATAAAGCCCCTGAGGCAATAAGCATGAAGATAGCATCCTCAACAACGCCGCGCCCCTTAAAGATAAGCGGTGTAATCACCGCCGCTGTACCTAAAACCAGTAAGCTATTGGCTATGTTCGATCCCACCACGTTACCAATGGATAGACCTGGAAAACCTGAAAGGTTGGCATTCACAGAAACAATAAGCTCTGGGAGAGACGTCCCAATGGCCACAATTGTAAAACCAATGACCATGGCCGGCAAACCAAAGCGTTCTGCTACAGTCACAGCAGCATCCACTGTCCAGTCACCACCCTTAATCAACATGATCATGCCAACAATCATGGCTGCAAAAGCAAAGATCAACATTTCAGAAGATGCAAGTGTGTAAACTGCAGAACTATTCATTATCGTAAAGCTCTTTTCGAATAACCGGGTAAACATCCTGAATGGCGGAGCCTTCTCCCGCACGACCAACAGCTCTCAACTCCCAGCCGGTTTCGCCGCGGTTTAATTCAAGCATGACCTTAATATCAGAATTGGGCGATCCCTGAAGAGAGAAACGGCAAATCTCACGGCCATCACGACCATCCATAATGCGTGTGAAACAGTTTTTAATATCAGAAAAATTATCACCTTCAGAAAAGGCTGTAGTACAAATATAAATTTTCTTTACCTCTGGAAAAAGTTTATAAAGATCAATGGTCATCATCTCATCATCACCGCCGCCAACACCGATGGTATCATCACCAAGATGTTTAATGGCCATGTCTTTACTTTGAAGATTGGCATACCACACATTATCAATACGCTCATAGTGGTCATCATAGACAACTGCCATAAGATCAAGGTCGGCTTCACGACGTTTACCTCTTATCTTATCAAGCCAAGTGGTCTTGCGCCAATTATCCCAGCCCATACCAATAACAATGATAGGTATATCGGTACCAGCAAGCTCATTCAGCTTATAGGTTTTCCCAGTTTTTAAACGCTTTGCCATGTGTAAATCACTTTCATTTCTTATAATTTCTGACTATAACAAAGGGGCATTACGAAAACAATCAGCTATTCACTCAGCAAAGGACCCATATTATGGCAGATAAATTTATTTACGTTATGAAAGGCGTGACAAAAACTGTAACAGGTGGCCGCAAAATTCTTGATAACATCTGGCTCTCTTTTTATCCCGGTGCAAAAATCGGTGTCTTGGGTGCAAACGGTTCTGGTAAATCAACCCTATTAAAAATTATGGCCGGTGTCCTTGATGAATACGACGGTGAAGCATGGGCGATGGATGGTGTTAAAGTCGGTTATCTGGCACAAGAGCCCGAACTGGATAATACAAAGAATGTTCAAGAGAATGTCATGGAAGCTTTGGGCGACCTAAAAGCTCTTGTTGATCGCTTTAACGAGGTCTCACTCAAGTTTGGTGAGCCTATGAATGATGATGAAATGAATGAACTGCTTGCCGAACAAGCTGAACTTCAAGCTAAAATTGATGCGGCTGATGCTTGGGAATTGGATCGCAAAGTTGAGCGCGCCATGGAAGCTTTACGTTGTCCTCCAGGCGATGCAGAAGTAACCAATCTTTCTGGTGGTGAAAAACGCCGTGTTGCTCTAGCGCGTTTGCTTCTCTCTTCACCCGATATGCTCCTCCTTGATGAACCAACCAACCATTTGGATGCAGAATCCGTGGCATGGCTTCAGCGTTTTCTTGGCGATTATGCAGGGACTGTTGTAATGGTCACACACGATCGTTATTTCCTCGATAATGTAACAGGCTGGATCTTAGAGCTAGATCGTGGTCAAGGTATTCCTTACGAAGGCAATTATACATCATGGCTTGAACAGAAAGAAAAACGTCTTGCTCAAGAAGAAAAACAAGAACAAGCCCGTCAGAAAACATTAAACCGCGAATTGGAGTGGATCCGCCAAGGTGCCAAAGCACGCCAGGCCAAATCCAAAGCACGTATAACAGCTTACGAAGATTTGCTCAAACAAAATAAGGAACGTCGTTCTGATGATGCTCAAATTGTTATCCCAACACCACCGCGTTTGGGTGATAAAGTGATTGTGGCTGATGGCGTTTCAAAGGCCTTTGGTGACAAGTTCCTCAT
>CAXRKA010000178.1:0-28914 GCA_964231155.1 Alphaproteobacteria bacterium
GCAAAATATCTAGCATCTCCGATGCTTCAAGGCGGGAACTGAGATCGTTACTGATAGACTCAAGAGAAAGCAGTGCATTAAGTGTATTGTGTTTGATCGTCATAAGCACACGTCCACCAGATGTCTTAAATGTGTTGTAGACATGAAAAAGTTTTTCAGCTTGATCACTGTTCTCCAGAATATCTTCAAGGTCATCGATGACAATATGAGTAATTTTATCTAGATCTTCAGTGGCTACAGCTTCTAGATGGTGTGCGCTTGTGAGCTCTTCCCAAATCCGAGAGATATGAGTTTTTCCAGAACCCTCAGCGCCTTGGATAATGAGGAACGGTGATGACCACGACGTATAGTCCAAAGCTCTTTTCAGAGCTGTCCGATTACAGTCCGTCACAACAAAATCTTTTCCACTCATCAAGGGAGGAAGGGTAAAGGGTAGATTTTCTTGCTGTGGTGTCGACATTGTCAAAACAGTGGTTAGTTTTTAAGTAAAAAGCGAACACCGACACCGATAACGGCAGCCATAGGTACAGCCAATAATAATCCGGTGAAGCCCATAAGTTCACCACCAGCCATCAGGGCAAAAATAATCCATACAGGATGTAATCCAACACGTTCTCCAACAAGTTTGGGTGTGAGGACATTGCCCTCAATAAACTGTCCAATACCAAAGATGAAAGCAGCTTGGATAGCCATTGTGTAGGCATCAAACTGTATAAGCGCAACACCAACAGCGAGGATAAAACCAACAAGAGACCCAACGTAAGGAATAATGGATAGAAGGCCAGCGATAAATCCAATGGCAACACCAAAATTCAAGCCTATCAGAGACAGTCCTAAAGCATAGAAAGCGCCGAGGCTCAGAGCAACAATGGCTTGGCCGCGGATAAAGCCAGATAGAGTTTTATCCAGCTCTGCAATCAGTTGATCAATTGTTTTGCGGTGTTTCTTGGGGAGTGCTTTCTGTAAGCCGTGGATCATTTTGGGCCAGTCACGTATGCAATAAAATGTCACGATCGGCATAACAATCACGAAAGAAACAATGTCAAAGATGGCTGTTCCACCACTAAAGACACGACCAGCAACATTTTTAAAGCCACCCCAAATGCCCCCAGAGAGCTGAGAGGCGGGCTCTATAACACTCAACTGAGAGATGTCTTGTAGAGAGGGTAATGCAACAGGAAGCTTGCTGATTTGTGACTGTAACCATTCTTGTCCCCAATGGGTGAGGCTTGAAAAATAGATGGGTAGATTAATCATCAGTTCCGAGATTTCATGCACAATAATTGGGAAAAGGTAGGACAATCCAATCACCAGCACGATAAAGAATAGGGTTAAAACAGATATGGATGCAGCCCAGCGTGGAATGTTACGTTCGTGCAAAGCTTTAACGGCTGGGTTAAGAAGGTAAGCGATGATAATACCAGCGACGAATGGGGCAATCACGTTATCCAGAGCCCAGAGACAAATGAGGACAAATACGAATATACCAATCCATAACACGGTGTTCTGGATATCAATATTTTGCTTTTTTGTGGTTTTTGTTTTGGCTTTTTGAGTAGGCATCTTATGTCCTTATAGCTGTTTAAGAATGTGGAATTTATCTTCAATAATAGAGGTGCGTGATAAAAACAACCCTCGTTTTTGCATCGCAGGGAAAATTTTATCGCGTGTACCGGAAAATGTAATCGTTATATCACTATAGCTTTTCGTGATGGTTTTGGGCTCAAAGGTTTTTATGTTGGTGATCGACTTGAGAGAGGATTGGATTTGGTTCCACTCTTCGATGGATGAGTAAAAGGCACGCGCCATAATAAGGCTTGTTGCTGTTGTGTTGACTTTGGTTTGGTTCTTCCAATTTTCTTGTAGATATTGAATAGTCTGTTCATGGGCGACTTCGAAATCACCTTGTACATCTAGGCGCCCAATCTCGATCGGCAGGCCATCAAAAAACTGGAAGACACGTATATTCACACCATCATTGCCAGGCTCTATTGCCAAGCCTTTACTTTTTGCGGCAACACCATAAATTTTCTCCACACCATAACGACGTTTTAGGTTTTCAATGCTTTGGGAAGCATCAGAGTATTCCAGTAGGTTATTAGGTGCATCTTTGATATCGCTGAGATCGCCAACAGGAATAACAATACGAAGAAGATTTTGTGATGAATACTGTGCTTCAAACCATTGTTCTCTCCATGGATTGGGATCATCCCATAACAGAAACTGTTCGCCGATTTGTAAAAAAGGGAGGACCAGGGCAGGCCCACCTTCAAAGCTTGCATAAGAGAGGTTGTTTTCAGAGAACAAATCTTTTGTCTTATTTTTATCAAAACGAACGCTAAATTCTGCACGGTAGCGTGTCGGCGCTGTTTGTTCATTATCTACGGATACATCACGTACTAAAGACTGAATGATCAATGGGTCAAGTTCATCGAGCCTTTGGGAGTGGAAGCTAGAGAGCAGGCGGTCTTTGAGTACATTAAAGGCTTCAATTTGGGCCTGCTCAAACGCGGAAGCTCGGGCTTCGACAGCATTTTCTTCAGTTACATCAATAGCTATATCTTTTACAAGAAATATGTCTCGGTTTTGGGCTTGAGCTGACCAAGACATAAGTGAGAGTGTTATTAACACAAGAAAGACTATAATATGGCGTATTTTCATTCCGAGCTAAACAATCGTTTAAAGTTTTGTGCGAACATAGAATTGAGATATTGCAATCATAACCTAAATCAGTGTGTAATGGAACTGTCATGAATAAACCATCAGATAAAAATAACCATACAGAAAGTTTCAATAATTACGAATTCCGCAAAAGTCGTAGAATGTGGGGTAATTTCGCTGCTGTTACGAAATATAGTATCATAGCGATTTGTATCATCGTTTTTATTGTTGTCGCATTAATTGTTTAGGATCGACCTATGGCAGCAGAGTTGAGTTATCTGGATAAGATAAAAGTTGCTTTTTTTTCTCAAAATAAGAAAAAAGGCTCTGATCAAGATAGGGTTCAATCTGAAAACACTTCAACGCCAAAACAAAGCAAACAAAAGAAAAGTGGTCAAAAAAAAGCACTGAAAGATGCTTTGGCTTTAAGCCGTCTTCTGCAGATGGATCAAATTATTCTCAATCCTAAAAAAGATGGGAATATTTTTGATCAGATTAAAACCCATGTAAAATTTGGTTTGGCAGCGGATAATATTCCAATAGAAGAGCTCAGTATACCTGACAATATTGTTTTTAATGATGATATGATCCGGCAGCGCAAAAGTAGAGCAGGCCAGCCGATAGAGTTGATTGATGAGCGCATTTTACTCTCTCTTTATGATAACTTATCGGATGAGCAAGTGGATGCCATGCTTGAAGAGTTCTGGTTTCAAATGCGTGGCAAACGTAAGCTCTTTGAAAATGCTATCAAATATAGTGATTATAATCAGATCAATGAATTGGCGCATGATATGAAAGGTACATCTGGCAACTTTGGTCTTATGAAATTGTCGGCTTTTGCTTTAGCTGTGGAACGAAGCTCTAACCGCAAAGATAATGAAAAAATACAGCTTTTAATCTCTAAGTTGGATGGTTTGGTCAAATCATCTAGAGATGAACTCATTCACTGGCAAAGCCAGCGTGTCCTGACAAAGAACAGAGATAAAGAGATTAATGAGCAAGACACAACAGCATAATCCACGTTTCAGCTCTGGTCCATGCACCAAATTTAAAGGCTGGGACATCAATAATATTGATTTTGAAACCCTGGGACGTTCACATCGTTCTGAAAAGGCGCTGGGTCGATTGCGTTACCTTTGTTCTTTGGTGCATGAGCTTATGGAGCTGCCAGAGGATTATAAAGTGGCAATAACACCAGCATCTGATACAGGTGCTTTTGAGCTGGCGATGTGGAATTTATTAGGTTCTAACCCAAATGGTATTGATGTGTTTGCTTGGGAGCATTTCTCCAGGTTGTGGTTGTTTGATATTATTGATGAGTTAAAAATAGAGAATGCAGTCAGCCATTCTATTGAACCAGGTGATATCCCAGAACTCTCTTTTATTGATGGCAAAAAAGACTGTGTCTTTGCATGGAATGGAACGACCTCTGGCGTTATGATCCCCCCTGATTTTAGCTTTCCAGAGCGTGAGAATGATGATGTTTTGCGCTTTTGTGATGCAACTTCGGCTGTGTTTGTTAATGATTTGCCTGTTGAAGATTTGGATATCATCACTTGGTCTCTACAAAAATCAATAGGCGGTGAAGCGCAGCAGGGAATTATAGTTATGAGCCCGCGCGCTATTCAGCGTTTAGAGAATTATATTCCAACCTGGCCTATTCCAAAGGTGTTTAAATTAAGAAACAAGGCCGGCGTAAAACATCGTTTCTTTGATGGTATAACTCTGAATACACCGTCAATGCTGGCTATAGAGGATGGGATCTTAGCGCTTGAGTGGGCTAAAAATAATGGTGGTCGCGCATTTCTACGTGAAAAATGCTTGTCAAATTATGCTGTTATTCGTGATTGGGTGAAGGACAATGGCTGGATTGAGTTTTTGCCTATTCATCTTAGCAATAAGCAGCTTGAAGTTGAACGCTACCTGTCGATTACATCACCATGTTTTGTGTTTGTTGACGAACATTTTTTAACTATGGATCCGCCTAAACAGGCACAGTTTGTGCAAGATCTAAGGCAAAAGTGTGAGGATCAAGATATTGCTTATGATATCAACTCCTATTCAACGTCACCACTCGGGTTACGTATTTGGTGTGGTCCAACAGTCGAGGCAGATGATTTGAAGTCAGCGCTTAAAGGGATAACAGATTGTTTTTATGAAACATTAACCGAGTATCAGGCACTCTAAGGAGTGATAAAGATAAGTATTTAGGATTATGGCTGAGGACGAAAATAAGAAAGAATTAGAGGATAAAGGTGAGATTAAAGCAATCTCAACTAGTCCTTCCCCTGATTTGCTTCAAACTGAGGTTGTAGACTCTAAAGAAAGCTTGGAGGGTGGGGTCAACGATTCTGATCATCTGTTTAAGGCTGATGTTGATACTGTTAAGTTTGGCGATCTTTATGAAATTCATATTGATCAGCCTATCGATGATTTCACGCATAGCTATGCTGATGCCTATGCAGCCTCTGAATTAAAGGGCGGTGCAAGAGGGTTTGTCGCCATTGTTATTCGTGACCGCTATCCCATACGTTCAAAAGCTCTTCGAGTGATTAAAACATTAGGTTTGGCATCTTTAATGGAGATCAATAAATGGGGGACAGTTTATTGGCCATCGACCAGTCAAAACCGTTTTGTCATTATTATGAAACTGCCTGCGGGTGAACCTTTGGTGAAAAAGGTTTTGCAGCAGAGAGAGCCAATGTCCGAAGAAATTATTTCTAAGAACGTTATCCCAAGTATTGCACTCTCATTAAGGGGATTGTCGGATCGTGGTGTCTATCATGGAAGTATTCGACCGGATAATATTTTTATGATTGCTGATGATCAAAGTGCTGCAGTGTTGGGTGAATGTGTGAGTGCACCGCCTGGTGCTCTTCAGCCAGCACGTTATGAAACAATACCAAGGGCCTGTTGCGAACCAATTGGACGGGGTGCTGGTGCCATTGAAGATGAAATTTATGCTCTGGGTGTCACAGTCGCTATTCTTTTGCTTGGACACAATCCAACCAAAGATAAGACTGTAGAAGAAGTGGTCAAAGAAAAAATAGCTCGGGGAAGCTATGCCATTTATTGCGAGAATTTAAAGCCAAAGCCAGATATGGCTGAATTTCTACGTGGAACATTGATCGATGATCCTAACCAAAGATGGTCAATTGATCAGCTCATGGGCTGGGTCGAAGGTAAGCGCATGACCCCACGTCGAAAATCTGTATCTCAAAAAGCCAACCGTGGCTTTGAATTTAATGGTAAAAAATATTACCGCATCCGTAATCTGGCCAGAGCTTTTAAAGACAACCCACGTGAACTTGTCACCATCATTGAGAACAAAGCTCTTCATAAATGGATTTCACGAAGCTTAGGCAACCAAGAAAGAACAGATGCCCTTGAAGCTGGTATTAAGAGAGCAGCTAGCACAGGTAACAAATACAGTTATGAGCACGTCTTGCTTTCACATGTAACAATGGCTTTAGATCCTACAGGACCGATTTATTATAAGGATTTAGCGGTGCTGCCGCGTGGGTTTTCGTCTTCTATGGTGGTTGCGTTGGTCAATGGTAAAGACTCGTCGCCTTATGAAGAGTTCATTAAGTTGCGGTTGGGTTGGTATTGGCATGGTTTACCCGAAAATATTGCTGGAGACACAACTGAACGAATGCAGATGTTTGAGGCGTGTCAGAAATTCGCGATACGCTCTGGTTTAACGATGGGTTTTGAGCGCTGTATCTATGAGCTCAACCCTAATTCACCATGCCTAAGTCCTCGTGTTGAGCAATACTATGTTTATAACTGTCGTCAGATTTTGTTGGCACTCAATCATGAAGAAAATCCTGATACAGGTATTAGTGCTTTGATTGATCCACATATTGTGTCTTTTATTATTGTAAGAGATGATAAAGACCATGTGGGTATTATGAATTTAATACAATATTCAGATCGCCTGCGCCGTAACCTAGCTGTCTTGACACTCTTTTATACTTTGCAATCTCGACTGTATTCAAAGCCTCTACCTAATTTGGCAAAACGCTTTGTGCCGATCGCGCATACAGTTGTAGAGCGTTATAAGTCTTTAGATTTGGTAGAACGTACGCATAAAAACATTGAGAAAATTGTTAAAAAGGGGCACCTGGATTTATTGATGCAGCTGATTGATGACCCAATAAAGGTCAGAGAAGATGAGATTGCTTACCTGAAAGCTGTAAGACATTTCAGTCTTGTTGAAGAAGAGAAGCAAAAGCTACGCAAAGAGTTGGAGAATAATCCAGAGTTTGGTAAAGCAACCGGTCGTGAGATTGCATCCATTATTTCAATTATTTTATCAGGGATCATTATTGCCATTATGTTGATGTTAAAATTGACTGGTGATAGCGGTATAGACGTTACAGGTTTTTAGGGGATTAAAATGGCAAAATCAAAGAAAGTCAGAGTAAGAAAAGCTAAAAAAGGTGGAATAACAGGATTATTCTTAGCTGTTATTTTTAGCTTTGGTGCTGTGATGCTGATGGCAACCACTATGGTGTTTGTGGTTGGTATGGTGCCAACAGCTGTGGCTATTTTTAGTGACACTTCTAAACATCGCACATCTGGCTTAACTGTCGGTCCATTAAACTTCGTTGGTGTTTTACCAGTGATATTAGAATTATGGAGCAGGGGCCATACTGTTGATATTGCTCTACAAGTAATATCCGATCCATTTATGTTGCTTTACATGTATGGGAGTGCTGCTATTGGCGCATTTATATTTGTGAATATGCCCCCAATCATCAGTATCTTTCTAAAATCTCAAGCCAAGCGACGTGTTAAATCTATTGAGAAAGAGCAAGATGCTTTGATCCAATACTGGGGCCCTAAAGTGGCTGGTGAAGTTCCAGAAACAACAACCATTTCCGAATAATCTTTATGCATCATCGGCTGGGTGATTATTGGATAATAATATAATGAGATTTAAGAAATCTGAAGGCATTGGGGCCGTAAAATGCAGCTCTTCTTTTGACGTTGGGTGTTCAAAGCTGATATGAGACGCATGTAGTGCCTGCCTCTTAAAACGGTTAATGGCTTCTTTTTGTGTTGGGTGGATACGTTTATAGAGTGCACTTAGGTTTTGAGGTTTATAACTTTGGTCACCAATAACGCCATGGCCAATATGGTTCATATGCACACGAATTTGGTGGGTACGACCTGTCTCAAGTTGGCATTCTATCAGTGAGAAATGCAGCCCAACAGGCTTCTTCACTGTGTAATGTGTAACCGCATCTTTACCTTCATCAAGCACAGCCATTTTTACCCGGTCATGTGGAGAGCGCCCATAAAATGTTGAGATTGTATTTTCTCTTTCCATGGGTACGCCCCATACCAAGGCATCATAGAACCGTTTTACTTTTCGTTCTTTAATATCTTCGGCCAAGACCTTATGCGCTGCATTGTTTTTGGCAACAATCATAAGCCCTGAAGTGTCTTTGTCGAGGCGGTGCACTATACCAGGACGCTCTGGCCCACCAACATCTGATAATTGTCCATCTGTATGGTGAATCAGGCCATTGACCAATGTCCCGGATGGGTTGCCAGCACCAGGATGAACGACAAGATTGATGGGTTTATTGATCACTAAGATATCATCATCTTCATGAATGATATCAAATGCAACCTTTTCAGGCTTGGGTGCTTCTATAGAGTCTTCGGTGTACTGTACTGTAACCTTGTCATTTTTTTGAACTTTATAGCTTGGATTATCGAGTGTCTTGCCAGAGAGTTGAATGACCTGGCCAGCTTTGATGAACTCTTTAATTTGTGAACGAGAAAATGAGGCCATATAATCAGCCAAGGCCTTATCAAGCCGTGTGCCGACAAAATTATCTTCAAATTCAATCTCTATTGTTTTAACGTGTGAATTCATATGAGTTTATTTCGTGACATACAATGGACACCAAAGATGATTGCGTTAGCAATTTTGTGTATTGTCCAGGGTATTGTTATACTGAGTGGCTTATCCTATTTGTTATATTACATGACAATAGAGGGTTTGTCATTTTTAATACAATAATGAACGGGTCTAACCACAATGCATAAAAATTATATCTTTACCAGCGAATCCGTATCAGAGGGCCACCCCGATAAAGTGGCAGATGCCATTTCCGATAGCATCTTAGACGCTTATCTCACTCTAGATAATCAAGCGCGTGTGGCTTGTGAAACCATGACAACAAAAGATTTGGTGGTGATTGCTGGTGAAATCAATGCAGCATCTGAAATATCTAAAAATGATATTGAGGATATAACCAGACAAACAATAAAAGAGATTGGGTATGATCAGCCAGGCTTCCACTGGGAAACTCTGAAGGTACAAAATGTCATGCATGCACAATCTTCTGATATTGCCATGGGTGTTGATGCTTCTGAGGCAGATGAGAGTGAGGGAGCTGGTGACCAAGGCATTATGTTTGGCTATGCGTGTGATGATACAAAGAGCTTTATGCCTGCGCCTATTCATTATGCACATAAACTTTTGAGAAATTTGTCTGAGAAAAGAAAGTCAGGTGAGTTTACAGAATTACTGCCAGATGCAAAAGCACAGGTCAGTGTTGAATACAAAGATGATCAACCGCATCGCGTTACAGATGTTGTTTTATCAACACAACATTCTGAGAAATTATCTCAGCAAGATGTCAAAGATATTGTCTTACCCTTGATCAAAGAGGCGTTGCCTGAACGTTGGTTAACTGATGATATCAATTATTACATTAACCCAACAGGGCGCTTTGTCATTGGTGGACCTGTGGGTGATGCGGGCCTTACGGGCCGTAAAATCATTGTGGATACCTATGGCGGTTATGCACCACATGGTGGCGGTGCTTTCTCAGGGAAAGATTATACAAAAGTTGATCGTTCGGCAGCCTATGTTGCACGGTATTTAGCAAAAAACGCTGTGGCAGCAGGGTTGGCTAAAAAGTGTTTGATCCAATTGTCTTATGCCATTGGTGTTCCAGAGCCTGTATCGATTTTTGTGAATAGCTTTGGTACAGCAACAGTGGATGAAAATAAATTGGGTGAAGCCTTGAGAGCAGTGATACCACTGACACCACGCGGTATAAGAAACCATCTGCAACTTGATCGTCCGATATACAAAATTACATCATCCTATGGGCATTTTGGTCGTTTGCCATCTGAAGAAGGGCATTTTTCATGGGAAAAGACAGATATTGTTGACCAGCTTCGATCCATGGTGGAGTAGATAAAGTTGAGCGAAGTACAGAATAAAAAAGCCAAAGTTTGGGGGCGTCGATTAGGGCGCCCTTTGCGTAAAGGCCGCCAGTCAGCACTTGAGTGGGGAGGGGACAACTATTCAATTGATCAAGCCTTGCTCAAAGATGGTGCTTTAAACCTCCAGGAATTATTTGGACAAAATCCCGAAAAATTATGGTTAGAGATTGGGTTTGGAAGTGGAGAAGCACTTTTAAAGCGTGCACAAGATCACGGTGATATCGATATGATTGGTTGTGAGCCATTTCTAAATGGGCTCTCGCTCTTTTTCAAAGGACTGCACGAAATTGAGGAAGAGAAAAGGCCCCAGAATGTCAGGATATGGCCCGATGATGCACGTTTCATACTTGAAGCGTTGCCGCCTCAATCGGTTGATCGCTGCTTCATTTTATTTCCTGATCCATGGCCAAAGACACGTCATCATAAGCGTCGATTTGTACAGAAAGAGAATCTGGATCATCTTGCGCGTATCATGAAAAAGGGTGGCTCTTTAGAATTGGCGACTGATCACCAGGATTTGGCTGAGTGGATGTTGTATGAGGTTTGTGCCCATAAAGATTTCCAATGGGTTGCTGAAAAGAGATCGGATTGGATCGAAGAACCTGATGATTGGGTGCGTACACGCTATCAAGAGAAAGCGAAAGCGGGCAAAAAGAATTGGTTTATTAACAGTGTGAGAGTTGACTGATTTAGATCTGATCAAGATCAATATTACTGCTTGTCTCATCAATTTCTTGAGCCATTTCTGGCTTCAGACCAGCCATAATGTTCTTATTAACTTCGATGAGTGCATCAATATCGCCTTCACTCCCCATAACAGATTGTGTTTCGCGCTCAATCCATAGAGAAAGAGAAATCAGTGAAGCACGTAGTTCTTGGGGTAGGCGGTTGTTGTCATCTGTGAGATCAACACGTAAAGCTGACCATACATCACGGTTCCACATGGCGGCTTCCATGACAAGTTTAACATCACCAGGGTTGTCTTTGGCCTTAATAAGGGCACTTGTCACTTGAGCAAGCAAGCGATATTCGACATCACGTGAGTCATCAGATAAGTTCAGTGAGTTCTCGTAAGCTGAGTAGCCACTATCTTTATTCATCTTTTGCATCCTTTTGTCTCCCCATTATGACGTTTTTTTATTTATAAAAAATAAAATTATAGGGTGGTTGAGGACAGGGCGTTAAACCCTGTCCATCACTTGCTTATATTACCTAAGACGTAAAAGATCATCAAGCATTGTATCTGTGGTGTTAATAACCCTTGTTGCGGCTGAGTAAGCACGTTGTGTAACAATCATCTTAGAAAACTCGTCTGCTAAGTCAACATTGGAAGCTTCTAATGAACTGCCTTCAACCACACCAGCACCACCAGTATTGGCTTCACGAAGGTTAAATTCACCACTGTCACTACTTTGCTGGAACAAATTACCATTGCGCTCATTCAAACCATTTGGGTTAGCAAATGTTGCAAGTGGTATTTTGTAGACTTCGGCTGTTTCACCATTGGTAAAACTGACTTTGACAATGCCATCTTCATCAACGAATACACCAGATCTTAGGCCTAATGCAGCCCCGTCTTGTTCAGCAAACGCCACATTATATTGGTCGGAGAACTGAGTAAAGTTTGAAAGGTTGATAGAGATATCTTGTGTTTCAGCACCGCCACCAAAGTCAACATCGGTTAAGTCAATGCTTGGAGGGTTTTCATTTGAGTTAATGGCACCATTACCATCAAAATTCACCGAACCACGAGACAAGGATAATCCATTGGTATCAAGAATATTAATGTCCCACCAATTTTGTGGATTGGCTGTTGTTGACAAAGGTGTCAGAAGTGTTGGACCAATAGGTGGTGTAGCAGTTGTTCCTGAAGTAGGCAAACCAAGAATAGCCAATTCAGTATTAGTCAATGCATCACCACCTGGTGTTGTCAGATCCAAGTTGTTACCTGAGACGTCATTGGTAATAATAATCTCACCATCACCATTGAACTGGGCATTAATACCATCTAGGGCGTTGATTTTGGCAATAAGGTCAGCAGTACTATCTCCTTCAGAAATAGAGACTTGTTGATCACCACCAGTACCGTTGTCGTCCAAGGTAAAGGTACGATCAATACGGTTTGTTATTCCCGTTGTTAGCCCCCAGGCAGAAAGTTCAGCTTCTGTGGCTGGTGAAGATCCACCTGTCTCAATAATGATCTGAGTTGTTACAGCACTAACACCAGCAATAGACGTATCACCAAAAGTAATAAAACCAGAACCGTCCAATGCAGCTGGATCAGAGTTGATAAACGCTGTATTGATCTCTGTCACCAAGGCTGCACCTGTGACAGGCGCTGTAATGGTTCGGGTTTCACCATTCATAGTGAGTGTGAATGTATCACCCGCCTGTGGCGCACCTGTTAGTGCTGTAATATCGGCAGGTGTAGCTAAATCAACATTACCTGTATAGATCGCTGACGAGCCTAAGCCACCCAAATCATCAAAAATATTACCAACTCCAGAGATATCTATATTTCCAGCGATCGTAGCCGTTGGTGAGGTGTGATGGGTAAATTCTAGGGTTAGCTGTTGTGATTGACCAAGTGAGTCATAAACAGTTACAGAGCGAGTAAAATTGGCTGTATCTGCGATTGCTGTATTACCACCAAATGATGGCCATGTCACAGGATCATCTTGTGCGGATAGGTTAACTCCAAGATCAATATTCGATGTCGCGCGTGTTATACCACTTAGAAAGGCCACATCAACAGCAACTAAACTATTAAGGTCAGCGCTGTTAGCTGGAATGTTACCATTTTGATCGAGTGGCCAACCAAAAAGAACGTTTCCCTGTGTGTTAACAAGAACACCCTTATTATCTTCTGAGAAAGCACCAGAACGTGTATAAAACGTATTTCCCAAAGCAGTTTCATCAGCAGTTGACCGAACAACAAAGAAACCGTTACCAGAAATAGCTAAATCCGTTGATGAACGACTTTGCTGAATCACACCCTGCTGGTCGATACGATTAATCGTATTTGCACGCACAGCACCAGGAGAAAAGGCAGTTGAACGACTTTGGGTTGTCACTAATGATTCAAAATCAGCTTCTTTTCTCTTATATCCAACAGTGTTTACGTTGGCAATGTTATCAGATATCATCCCTAAAGATGCAGACTGGGAACTCAATGCTGAAACACTGGCAAATAAAGATCCAAATAAACTCATAATAATATCTCCTTTTTGTATTTATTGGTGTATTGATAGAACACTGTCTATCCCTACGAGTAGATCGTTGATATTGAGGAAAACTGTGCCGTTTAAAATTTCGACACCATCTACGCGCCCAGGAACGAGTGCGCTTGTTGGAATAGAGCGGCCTTCTGAGTTTTCTGCTCCAACTAAAAAGTCATAGGTTCCTGCTTCTATAGGGTTGCCATCATTATCAAGCCCGTCCCATGTAAAGCTGTGTTCACCTTCTGTAATTTCTCCATCGGTTGAGAAGACGGTATTTCCATCTTCATCTAGTATACTGATTTGTGTACTATTTGCTGTTTCAAGCAAGTAGTAACCAAAGTCCAGCTCACCTTCACCATCATAGGAAAAACGAGAACCTTCGTATTGAATACTTTTGTCGATAAAGCTGACGGCTGAATTGATAACCGAAGCTTCATCAAGTATACGTAATGAGTCCAGTGTAGAATTGGTTTGTATTTGTTGTTCTAATTGTGAGAACTGAACTAACTGATTGGTGAACTCTTCAGAGTCTGTTGGATCAAGGGGATCTTGATTCTGTAGCTGTGTTGTGAGAAGCGTCAAGAAATCATCAAAATCACTTGATAATGTTGTAAGATTGGACGCTGTATCTAGAACTTCAGTTCCAGCTAAACCACCGAGAGATAGTAATTGTGCATCTATCATCTATGTTTCCCTTTCTTTCCTTAAGCGATGTAATTCACTTTGTTATCTAAAAATATGCTTTTGTATCTATCTGAAGAGGCATAAGCCTCATCAATATCTTGTTTTTTATTTTGTTGCCCGCCATTTGCACCATTCTTCATAGCTTGTTTAAATAGGTTGTCGGCATCGTACTGAAGACCAAAACTCAAATCGTTGAGGTTTGTCTGTAGGCCAGCATTTTGAAAAGCCTTGATCAATTGATCTGCATCTTTTTGTAATACATTCAGCGTTTCCGGACGTTCAGCCACAATAACGGCACGCGTGCGACCGTCTTGATCAATTTTCATACGAACATCAACATGCCCCAAAGAGCTTGGATTTAATTGAATGCGAAACTTATTATTGTTGCCAGCGTTCTTATTAACTTGCACCAAGACTTGGTTCAGTACGCTGCTCTGACCTTGGGAGGCCTGCTGTGCAGTCACATGTGCTGATGAAGCTTGTAAGCTTACTGTCTGATAGCCAGTTGATTGAGCGGCCAATGTTTGTTGCTGAAGACTTTGAAAGCCACCCTCATTCTTTAGTAAACCAAGTTCTGCGTTGTTGATACCAAAGGATGGGTTGGACAAAGATAAACCATCACTCTTTAATACGCTTAATAAAGACTTTGCCTTAGTGTTTTTTCCTGAATTATCTTTAAAAATTTGACTATTATTCGGCAACTCTACTTTTCTAGATCTCTGTAGTTCGGTTTTTAATTTCGTAATCTGATCGCTGTTAGACACCAAACTTTGAACAAGTGGATTGAGGGATACTTGAATAATTTGATCCAAATGCTCTCTATTCATAGAGCCAAAATGTACTGAATTATAAAGTGCAGCTTGAACATCTGCAACAGCAATAGGGTCAGTCAAAAATGAGATGACTTGCTCAAATGAAGCGTCACCACTCACAATATTTTCAAGTTGCCTTTGTGTAGATGCAGAGAGCTCAATTTGCCCATCTTCATGGGCGTGTAGTAATTTTTTGCCGAGCAACTCAACAATATTTTGTAATTCTTGTTGCTCTTCAAGACTAAGACTTTGGACATCAGAAGCTAAGTTTTCAAGGCTTTCACCAAGATGGACTTGATAGGTTATTTTGTAGGTAAGTTCAGGGCTAATATCTTGATTTTGCTGAACTAGAACGGCTTCTGGGCCTTCTGTGCGGACAGTTTGTATCAGCTGTGAAAACGCAATGTCAGGCGTTATCGAACCGCCTTTACGGTGACCGCCGAGTAACATCTGATCTGGAGATGTAGCGGATTGCGCTACCTGGGGATCAATGAATATATTTCCAATCAAGTCGTTTTGCACTATCGTACCCTTGTTTTTGTTTTGGCTCTTCGTCCTGAAGATGGGGTACATTCTGTCGATATTTATCGATGCAAGGCCTGTGCCAATGTTAAGGATACAATTCAATAAAAAATAAAACTAAAATAATCCAATGCGTTAAACGAGAGATTTGAGTGAGCGCATGACGGTTAATCGGCTCGTAAACATGGCCACGAGAGCAATGAAATAGGGCAGTAAAGCAATGATAATCCAGTTCAGTAAGCCGAATTCAAATTGTGGAATAAAACTTTGTTCCATGGATTGGAAGCCAGATTTGAGACTCCAAAATGTGATCACAACAAAAACAAAGCCAAGAAAACTGCCTTCAGCGGCTAAGTGGAAAGTTTGCTTTTGGAATTGTTTGGCAATATAGCTGTCATTGGCTCCAATCATATGCAGGATATCAACCTTATCTTCATGGAGCGCCAGGTGTGTTTTTGTAGCCCCTAAGATGGCTGCAATGGCTGTAAAAAGTATGATCATAGCCAGCGTTAAAGCAATAAGCTGAAGGGTTTTAGAGATGGCCAGAATAGAGTTGAGCCATTGTTGGTGTGTATCAATACGTGCTTCTGGAATGTGAGTGTCCACCAAAGCTTGTATGTCAGCCATAGCCTGTTGTTGTTGATTTGTAGGTCCAATAAATTCAACATCAATCAATATGGGCAATGGTAAATCATCAGCCGCTAATGCACCGCCAAACCAGGGTTCGATTAAAGAAAAAATATCTGTATCACTCAAGCGTTGTGCTGTAATGCCATCTGTATTCTCAGCGCTCTGGAGAAATTCATCAATGTTGGATTGTGTATCTTTGCGCTGTGCAATGTCATGATTAATTTCAATGGTTAGGCGCCCATCTAAGCCAGATGTCCATTGATCTGATATATTGTTGACGATCATAAACAAGGCAACGGAGACAATAATCATATAGGTCATTAATGCAATGATCCAAGAGAGAAGCCATCCACCATTGCCGCGATGGAGTGGAAGATCATAAGGACGATCCTTTCCATTTTTGTTTGGAAACAGTTTTTGAAGAAAATCATTCATGCGTAGAGGCTTTCTGGTTTATCAGAAGGAATCACAGTTAGCTGCCCATTGGAAAGGTGGAGCTGAGGATGCCCAAAGCGTGAGACAAGACCCATATTGTGTGTGGCAACAATCACTGTTGTCCCCAGACGATTAAGCTCATCAAAAAGATGGAGAAGCCGAGTGCCAATTTGATCATCAAGATTTCCTGTTGGCTCATCAGCAAGAAGAAGTTTTGGACGTGTAATAACGGCGCGCGCCACAGCAACACGTTGTTTTTGACCACCAGAGAGTAGGGGGGGTTTGGAATGCATATGATCACCGAGGCCAACCCAATTAAGGAGCTCTTCAACATCATTCTGAGTTTCTTGGTCAGGGCGACCAGCGACACGCATAGGTAAAGCGACATTATCAAAGATACTCAGATGATCAAGAAGGCGGAAATCTTGAAAAACCATACCAATATCACGTCGCAAAGGGATCAGCTCTTTGCGTTTGAGCTCATGTATTGGTTCTCCTAAAATGGTCATAAGGCCGCGTGTTGGACGTTTGCGCAGATACAATAAGCGCATAAGAGACGTTTTTCCTGCACCAGATTTTCCGGTAAGAAAGTAAAAAGATCCCGGGTGTAGATCAAAAGATATATCTGATAAAATCTCTGGGCCTGTACCATAACGTAAGGCCACGTTTTCAAAGCGTATCATAGTGGTTTGAGTGTAGTCACTTCACTTTTAAATGAAAACCCCCATTCCTTAGGAACGGGGGTTTAAAGAATATCATATAAAGAGACTAATTCATTGTCATATTCTTTGGGTCGAGACCTTTAAGGTCAAATTGAGCTGCATTTGCTTTCATAAGGTGTTCTTCTGATTCGATATTAAGATCACTTTTGGTGGTAGTCTCACCAATACTGGCATAGAGGCTTTCTTCTACATTGTCTAATACCATCATGTCATGTTTTATGGCTGAACCTAAAGCGTCATTGCCTTGATTGACATAGTCATCGAATTTCAATGGGTCATAAGAAAGCTTTTGAAGAGCGTGTTCAACGGCAATCAAAGCCTCACCGTTAAGTTTTGCTTGATCTTCTGGAGATAAGTTGTCTTTATTTTTAAACTTTTCGTGAACCTCTTGTGCTTTGTCCTGAAGCTCAGACAGTCTTTGACGCAATTGATCTTCATCTTTTGTGAAAAGGCGTGATTGATTTTTAACAGCGTCTTCAAACCTTACTAAACGATCATTGATCATTTCGGGCAAGGCGTATTCTTTATTCTGTCCACTCATATCCAATTGCTCAGTATTGTACTGATCCATCAAAAGATCATAATGATCCTGCATGGTTTTTTGTGCCAATGCTGTAAGGTCTTGACCAAAGAATGATTTTTCAAAGTCAATCTCAACGGAATTAATGCCGAGGGCTTCTTTGTAATCTGGATTTGTCGCAAGTTTGAAGTTTTTATCAGCAACAGCTTTAGCAATTTCTTTCACAAATTCTGGACTTTTTGACTTATTAATAATAATGATGTCATAACCTTGTAGCAGAAGGTGTTCAACAGCCATTTTTGCCTGTTGAGGACCAAACCATTGGTTGAAATCTGCTTTTTTACCCTTGAAGATGACATTCCCTTGACCAAAAGCAATACTGTTACCATTTTCAATGCCTGTAAGACTCCCATCTCCAACTTTAAATTTGTCAGCCTTATAAAGAGCTTTCATACGCTGCTTTAAAGAATCATGATCATTAGATAATTTTGCATAGAATGCCCAAACGTCTTTTAGCTGATCAACACTCACATGATTATTTGGTGTTCGACCTTGATACTCATTAATTTCATGAGCAAGCTCTGCGAAGAAACTGACATTTGCTTGGATGATATTCGGTTGAGGGTTTGGGTTTTGAGCTCTATCTCCACCCATCTTTAATTGCTCTTCGGCCTCTTCTTTAACGGCTGTGGTAGCAGTAGTTGTATTATTTGTCATGTTGTCCTCCGATAAGAATTATTTAAAACACGTGTAAACTGTTGCAATTCTCTAGTTTCTTTATATAACATTAGTATAAACAAATTCTTTAGATTTTCATAATAAAAAGTGCCTATTTATCATGATTTTAACATGTCCCTCATGCAAAGCCCAGTATTTAGTACAAAAAGGCCAGATTCCGCCTGAAGGACGTAAGGTTAAATGCAAAAATTGTCATTATACATGGCTACAAGCTCCTAAGGAAGAGGTGATTCCTGAGGTCGTTGAGGAAAACTCTCTTGTTGAGGAAGCACCAGTAAAAGAAGAAGAAGAAACACGGATTTCACTAGAAGAGGCAGAATCCAGAGCCGAACAACAAGAATCGGGAGATGGTCCTGAGGGTGAAGAGCAAGTGGACAGTAATGATTCAGAAGATGCTGAGTTGGCTGTGGATAGAGATGAAACAGCAGAGCAAGGCCAAGAAGAAGAGAATAATATTGAGGTCAATAAAGAGAATAAGCGCTCTTTTGAAGACGATGTTAGTGAGGTATATTCCAACTCTATTTCAGCTGAAATCTATGATGATGTTCCTCAGGTTTCAATTATACCGTTTATTACTGGTGTTGCTGCAAGCATGATTTTGCTTATAGCTGGGGCATTGATTATTGGGCATCTCACAAACTCTAACTCTAAAGCTATACAACAATTATCATCAGTTATTCTTGGGCAAAAGCCTGTGATTTTATCACCACTGAACTTCTCAGATCTTTCTGCTGAGTTTTCTGCAGGTACTATTGTTGTTAGGGGTCGCCTTGATAATATCAGTGAACATGAAGAGGAGGTACCTCCTTATGTTGTAGAAGCTCTTGAACGTGGAAAGGTTATTGGTATGTATGAGTTTGATCATGGTGTTTCAAGCATTCCCTCTGGTGGATCTGCTGTTGTGACTAAAGCGATTGATGACTTTCCAGCACGTGCAGATGCCATAAAAATTACCAAAGAGTAGGATCAGCGCATAGGTGGTCTAGGTAAAGGTGTCGGGTAGCGATGTGGAAATGGATCTTCTACACCCTCTGGTGGTTGAATACGATCAATCCTTTTGCCACAGCTCGATAATGTCATTACAATAGTTGCTACTGTTATGATCACACATATATAATGTAAAATAGACTTCTTCTTCATAGTTATGCACTAGATTAATCATTACATTTTAAATGTCACGTCAAACTTCAATGGATATCAATATTATGAAACATCTTTTATCACTTTTATTTATTGTCCTTGTTTTTAATGTTTCACCTGCACAGTCTTCTACACAAGCGCCCAGCTTAGAGGTGTTGGAAAAAGACTTTAAGGCCGCATTTAGCAAAAATGCAGAGCTTTATATTGATGATCCAAAAGATTTCTATTTAAAGATATGGGGACGTAATGGGAATCAGTCCTCTATTCAATCTGTTGCAGAGGGTATAAAAGTGATCAACCTTTGGGCAACCTGGTGTCCACCTTGTTTGGAAGAGCTACCATCTTTGGATTTATTGCAATCCATGTTAGGTGATAAAGAGTTTCAGGTTTTTGCTGTTTTAATTGATCAAAATGACGTTGATAAAGGCCGTGAATACTTTCATAAAGCTGGATTAGATAACTTACATGTTTACACAGATATGAGTGGCCGTGCTTTATCACGAGAGGGCGTTAAGGGCCTACCTACAACATTTATATTGTCACCAGATGGCAAAGAAATTGGGCGCGTCACAGGGCCTGCGGAGTGGAATTCTTCTGAAGTCGTTCATTTTATCTCGCAGCTCAAGCTATACTATTACAATGATAGTGAATAGTTGGTCTTAGGCTGCGTGGGAGTAAAAACGCAGGTCATATTTATGCCATACAGCAATTAAAGACTGAATCAGATAGTCAATGTCAGCTTCTGTGTGTACGGGTGATGGTGTAAAGCGCAGGCGTTCAGTACCACGGGGTACCGTTGGGTAGTTGATGGGCTGTACGTAAATACCGTAATCATCCATCAAGTCGTCTGTAATCGCCTTACAGAGTTTAGGATCTCCTACAATCACAGGTATAATGTGACTGTCATTATCAAAATGTGGGATCATGACCTTATCCAGCGCATCACGCGTTTGTTGAACACGTTGGCGTTGCAATTCGCGCTCCGCATTAGATGTTTTTAGATGTTCGATCGCTGTAAAGGCGCCCATGCACAACGCAGGTGGTAATGCTGTTGTAAAGATAAATCCGCTGGCATATGAGCGAATAGCGTCAATCATTTTAGCTGATGCTGTGATATATCCCCCCATAACGCCATAAGCTTTGGCGAGTGTACCTTCAATGATATCAATTTGATCCATACAGCCTTGTTGCTCAGCAATACCAGCACCTCTTGGCCCATACATGCCAACGGCATGAACCTCATCTATATATGTAAGAGCGTTATATTTCTTAGCCAAAGCCACAATATCTTCAACAGGGGCTATGTCACCATCCATCGAATAGACACTTTCAAAAGCGATAACTTTGGGCATATCAATTGGATAGAGAGCTAGCAGTTCTTCAAGGTCTTTAAGATCATTGTGTTTGAGGATATGCTTTTTTGTACGTGCGTTGCGAATCCCTTGAATCATAGAAGCATGATTCAGTTCATCAGAAAAGAAAACGCAATCAGGAAAAATTTTTGCCAATGTAGAAAGTGTGGCTTCATTAGAATTATATCCTGAAGTGAACAATAAAGCGCTTTCTTTGCCATGAAGATCAGCAAGGCTGTTCTCTAAACATTTATGGTAGATTGTGCTGCCAGAGATATTCCGTGTGCCACCTGCACCCGCACCGGCTTCATCTATTGTGTGTTTCATTGCTTTTATAACGGATTCGTTTTGACCCATGCCGAGATAGTCATTGGAACACCAGATGGTTACATCACGTGTTGTGCCTGTTTCGGGATCTAGGAATTTTGCTTTTGGATATTGACCTTTAATCCGTTTAAGGTCGGCAAAGACACGATAACGACCTTCGGTATGGAGTTGATTGATACTCTTATCTATGAGTTCGTCGTATGATCTGCAGTTTTTTCCCATGTTACAACAATAAACTAGGAAGCGTGTTTGTAAACCGTATATTGCTCTATAATTCAAATGTAAATATGTTAACAAATATGGCTTATTTTTTAACTTTTTCACATTTCTCTTTAAAAAATACAACGTATAGTTGAACTTTAATACATAAATGTGTTATAAATAATCAATCTTTACAACCATGGGTTTTATAAATTGAGGGTAAAGATTCGTTTTAACCAAACATACTAAAAGAGGAATAAGAGGAAAAAAATGATGACTAATAATCAAAGTTACAAACAGGAAAGGGAAGAACAACAAAAAAATACCCGTAATCAACCTGTAAGCACACTGATCAGTCATAATGTTGTCGTTGGAGGACGTCGTACATCTGTTCGTTTAGAGAAAGAGATGTGGTTGGGTCTTAAGGACATTGCTAGACGAGAGAACTGCGCAATTCATGATATTTGTGACAAAATATCACAGCGTAAGCGTGAGAATACATCGCTAACAGCCGCTATTCGTGTATTTGTCATGGTCTATTATCAAGCAGCAGCCACAGAAGATGGCCACAAGAGAGCTGGACATGGGCGTGGTGCCAGTGTTGCTGCCGAAACAATTGAACGTAATATGAAGACGCCCTATTACGGATTGAGAGATTTTAAATACTTACCACCTGATAGATTGGTATAGAGTGCCCTGTTTACAGGTTTGTCTTTCCCATATCTATGAACTTTTGGTGCCGAGCTTTTTTGAGCTCGGTACCACTTTTTTTGTTCAGTTCAGATAGAGATTTTGAAATCATTTCTTCAACAGCTTGATAAGTATCCTCTCTATTGCGGTGTGCACCGCCCATAGGCTCTTTAATAATACCATCAATAACTTTCAGTGCTTGCAGATCGGGTGCTGTGAGCCTCAGAGCTTCAGAGGCTTGCTTGGCTTGTGAGCCACTGCGCCATAGAATAGAAGCACAGCCTTCCGGTGAGATCACAGAATAAATACTGTATTCTAGCATGTAGACTTTGTTTGCGGCAGCAATGGCAATAGCACCACCTGAGCCACCTTCACCAATCACAATAGAGATAACGGGTACACTTAAATTCAGCATCTTCTCAACAGAGCGTGCGATAGCTTCGGATTGACCGCGTTCTTCAGCACCAACACCAGGGTAAGCACCAGCTGTATCAACCATAGTAATAATTGGGATTTGGAATTTCTCTGCCATCTCCATAAGGCGCTGTGCTTTACGATAGCCTTCTGGGCGCGTCATACCAAAATTGTGCTTTACACGAGATTCTGTGTCACTGCCCTTTTCTTGGCCCATCACAACAACAGATTGTTGTTGGAAACGACCTAAGCCACCGATAAGAGCGTGATCTTCACCAAACAAGCGGTCACCTGCTAGAGGGACAAAATCAGAAATCAGATTGGAGACATAATCTTTAAAGTGTGGTCTATCGGGGTGGCGCGCAACCTGAACAACTTGTTGGGGAGATAATTTTTTATAGGTTTGACGGAGAAGGCGTTCAACCTTTGACTGTAAGCGTGTGACTTCAGCTGTGATGTTCAGCTGATCACCATCAGAAAGATGGCGCAATTCACGAATTTTACCTTCTAAATCGGCTATGGGTTTCTCAAAGTCTAAGTAAGTTTGCGGTGTGGCCGTCATGTATTATCTCATCTTTGTGTTGGTTATTCTTCTTCTATGGAACCTTAATGCTTTTTGCCAAAACTTCAAGATCAAATGAAAAAGGCCACTGTATATTACAGCGGCCTTTTTCAAAAGCTAACTCAGGATTTAGTTCTCGCCTTGAGCCTTTTTCTGGCGTGCAAGAGGGTGGTGATCCTGAACTGTTTTCTTCATTTGGTCACCCACGATATGTGTATAAATCTGGGTTGTTGCAATGTCAGCATGACCAAGCATTTTCTGAACTGTACGTAAATCTGCACCACGTTTAAGCATGTGCGTTGCAAAAGCATGACGCAATACGTGTGGGCTAACTTTATCAGATTGAACATCAGAGTCGTTTGCAAGTGCAGCTAATATCTGAGCAAAGCGCTGACGTGTCAAGTGACCTGTTTGAGAGCTACGTGATGGGAACAACCATCCTTTTTGTAGTTCTTCACGTCCAGGTAAGATAAATGTTTCACGAACATCGAGATAAGCACTCAAAGCACGGCGCGCTGGCTCTGAAATAGGAGCAATACGCTCTTTATTGCCTTTCCCTGTGATAACGATGCTTCGACGATCATTGCTGATTGCAGAAATCGGTACACCAACCAATTCAGATACACGCATGCCTGTTGAATAAAGCATTTCCATCAAACAAACCAAACGTTTGCCATCTGGACCTTTTTTATTACGTGCTGTATCAATAAGGTTGTTCACTTCGTTCTCTGTCAAAATCTTAGGCAGAGTTCTTGTTTGTTTAGGGCTATCAATACCAATTATAGGGTCATCTTCACGTGCACCTTCCTCAATAATGAATTGGTAGTATTGACGCAAAGCTGAAAGACGACGCATAACTGTACGCTTAGATGCAGTGTTATCGTCACCTTTTGTACCTCTGCCGGCTGTTGATGTTAAATCACTAACATAAGTTGTTAAATCACCAGTTGTCGCTTCTGGAAGAGTTACATCACGCTCGCGCAACCACTCGCTTACGTCTGCTAAATCTCTCTTGTAAGCCATAACTGTATTATGTGCACGGTTCAGTTCGGATGTAATGTATTCTAAGAAACGCCACACGCTCGCGTGAAGCTTTTTTTCTGGTAGTTTTGGACGTCCTGGACGGGCCATAGTTTTTCTCCTTATTTACTTTCTCTTGTTTTATATGTCTTCTTGGCAATTTTATTTATTATTATAAATCAGTAAGTTTTGCGCCAAAAATTTTCCATATGTTAGCGAGGTATTTATAATACATTTTGTAACATAATTTCAAGCATTATTTTATCGAAAATAGAAAAAAACGACGCTTTTTTTAAATTTTCCAATATAATCAATATGTTAAATATCCTATTTTTTACGTAAAATCTTTTGTTGATAAGGTTAAGTGACTCGATTGACTGAATCGCGTCACTTTTTTGATTCACATGAGTCTCAAAATCATCACGAATATCATGACGCAATGAGACCACATAATCGTGTGTTTGCAATTTACGGACCAAATCTTTGTTCTCATCGTTGAGCAGATAGTGCAACCCATTTAATACAAGTAAAATGTTTTGATATTTCTCTTTATATAAAGAAGGGATAAGGTCTTCATTATTGAGCATGTCTGGACACTGATCAAAAATTGTGTCGTCTTCAGGATACAAACATCTATTCAATGCTTGAGATAATGACGGAATCTCATTTTCATTGAGCGCGGTTTCAAAATTCTCAAGGGTAAGATCAAAATGAAAACGGTTAAGCAAACTATGGGCACGAGCCAAAATAGATATATGATCTTCATTTAGGCGATCAGCCAAATCTTCAACAGGAATAACCCAGAGTTGGAAGATTTCGTCATTTGTTATCTCTTTATGAGACATTGCTTCTAAAGCCTTTTGAATGAGCTTTAATCTCAAGGCTGAATCTGAAACAGACTCATAAGCATGGTAGGCACGCGCTATAAAATGTTTGCGCTGTTTAGCATTATATTCAGCTGTATCTTGAGCAAGCAGGGCATCAATATCTTTTCGTGAAATGTTGAGGCTGGCTTTAGCCAGAGTCATGGCACGCTCATAACTTCCGGCACCTAGGCCCGTTGCTTGGACAGACTTATAGTAGCGCTCTGATGTTTTAATGTCTTTATTATATGAGAGTGCATACAAGACAAACGGCTGTTTGATATCTGTATCTTTATGAGAAAGAATATAAACAGCTGTTTTCAGATCTGTTGTTATCCGATTGGGTTTGGACAGGCTCAAATGATCTGGATTATCTTTACATTGTTTTCGTAGCTCAATAACAGTTTCGTTTTCAGTGTCTTCATGTGGGAGTGATAAAAGTTCTAGGCACACTCCACTCTTTTGGCCAAGAAAAGCAAAAGCAGCTGCAGATTTTAGAGATAATGCTGGGGGTGTTTTATCTTCAAGTCTTTGTTCAAGCTGATGTTGAAGATTAATTACGTCTTCAAAAAGGCCAAGGCGCATGAGTGCATCATAACGGGCTATCCATATGGCTAAAGCATCGTCTTCTTTAATTCTGTGCTCAATCTCTGGCCAGTTTCTGACTAGAAACTCTCTATAAAGCGCACGCAATGATTGTATATGTGCTGACGGTTGAATACGTTCTAAGGCAGGGATAATATTTTCTGCTTTTGTGCGGTCAAATGTTGGCCATTCTTCGAGCGTATCATAGCTTTGAAATAGTGAAATATCATCAAGGTAGAGATGCTTTTCGTGCGCGCAGGCTGAATGGGTTGCGATGACTGTCAAGGCAAAGGCAAGGAAGAGTAGAAACCAGCGTAAGCTAACAAGAGGGGTTTTATTTTTCAAAGAATTCTGCCGTTGATAGAGTTTTTTCAATCGTCTCTACCGTGATGTTAGGTTCGACTGTAATAAGATAGGCTAGGCTAGCGATAACGATTAAAACGGCTCCAGTTAGAATAATACGCATATTTGTCCTCCTGATTAATGTGATTGGTTTGTTGCTTGAAAGTGAATGCCTCTCTATTATAGGTAATAAATAAGCTGTTTTTAAAGGGAAAATATATTGTGACGACCATTATCTTAACTGTTTTGATTGTCTGCTGCCTGGTGGTTTGCTCAGCCTTCTTTTCTGGATCAGAAACCGCCCTGGCAGCTGTGTCTCAATCCAAAATGCATGCTCTAGAGCAAGACAATAATTGGCGCACCAAGATCGTCAATGACTTGCTAGAAAAGAGTGATCGTTTGATTGGGTCTTTATTATTGGGGAACAACCTCGTCAATGTCTTGGCATCAGTTTTGGCCACAAAGCTTATGTTGGATCTTTATGGTTTCCTGGGGTTGTTTATGCAACAGCTATTATAACGTTTATGGTTTTGATTTTTGCTGATGTTCTACTGAAAACCTATGCACTGTTTAACTCCGACCGTATGGCGCTGGCCATTGCCCTGATCATTAAAGCAGTTGTTTTTCTATTGTCGCCTTTAACAGCCTTTGTGTGTTTCATTTTATCTCTATTCAATGTTGATTTTACATGATCATGCGCATCAAGCATTGAAGAGATTGTGGGTAAGATTGAATATGAATATGATGATGTCACAGAGCCAGTCCGCAAAGAAAAAGGGTCACGCGCCGTGATTTTTGATGGCAGCGCAACTATTCGTGATGTGAACCGTGAATTTGAATGGTCTCTACCAGATGGGTATTATGCCACCATTGCGGGATTGGTTATTCATGAATCACAGACAATTGTAGCACATGTGCCGCCTTCCTAATGCACTTTTTGCTTGACACTGATATAATTCTAGACACCATATTTGAAATTATGGGTAATATTATTTGTATCATTAAGAATAAAATAAGCTATTAAATGTAAACATTTTCGCCAGTGGTGGAATAATAAGGAAGAATAACTTGGGCTTGTTGCAAACGCAGTTAATTGATCTAGAGAAAGCTTTGCTCACAGATGAGGTAAGAATATCTCAACAAAAGCTTGATGAGTTAATTCATGATGATTTTATTGAGTTTTCCCAGTCTGGCAAACAATATGGTAAAAAAGAAGTCCTGGATACTTTTAAAAATTACCAACCCGATGCTTCTCAATATGAAACAGCTCACTTTCGTGTGAGAGAATTGAGCAAAGATTTAGCACAAATAACTTATGAAACGCTTTCCGCACCTAAAAACAATACTGAAAAACGTATCGCACTACGCAGTTCTCTCTGGAAATATGCTGATAACCGCTGGAAAATGATTTTCCACCAAGGAACAATTAAGGAGAAATAAGAATGGCCGAAGATGAAGACAAAAAATCAGTTTCAGTTATAGAAAAAACTTTTAATGAACTTTTAGAAGAAAATCTTCTCGAGCTCACAGCTTTAAAAGAGAATTTAATATAGAAGTATAAAAGTGATCTTTGTGACTATGCCCCACTGATTGATAACAGAAGTCGAACTGTCAGTGATATTGCTAAGGTGATGAAGATTGAGCTTTGGATGAAAAGCCAACATAATATAAGCTAAAATACAAAAAACCCCGCCATTCAGCGGGGTTTTTTGTATTTTAAATAGAAATCTTTTAGTTACTTGCCTTGATTGGCGTTCTTAATCGCCTCAGCTGTATACTCTGATAAAATATCTTTCACTTCATCGTTAGTTTTCTCAATTAAATTGGCTGATTTTTGAACAGTGTTCAAAGATTTTTCCATTGAAGTTTTAAGCGCAGTGTTTGCGTTATCAAAAGTATCATTTGCTGTCACTGTAGTTTTCATCTTTTCACCAACTTTTTGTGCCTGTGAAAACATGTCTTTAAAATAATCATTCTGGAGTGTCATAACTTTCATCGAGCAGTCAAAGATCTTTTGGCTAATTTTTGTTGTTGTTTCAATGTTCTTTTCAACAGCAGAGGCTACATCAGAAAAGTCTGGTGTCTTTGCTTGTGCCTGATCATAAAAAGGCTTAAAGGCTTGTTGAAAAGTTTCAAAATATTTTTGTGTGTAGTCAGTATTTTCGTTGGATTTTGTCATAGGTGCTCCTTTAGTTTAAAATTTATAAATTTACTCTACTCTAAATTATTGTGCATTGCAACAAAAAAACATAAATATTAATAATCACAATATGTTAAGGCTAATATCACCAAGTCTATTGCCAGCCCACTTACCTAAATGCTCAATGGGTGATTGTATCAAAGATTGCGCATCCGACAGGCGACGATCAATAAAGGACATTATCCCAGATTGATCAGTGTCGCTGTCATCAAGCCAATATTTAAAAATATCTCTTAAAATAAAAGCCATGCCAATATTTTTAATGAGTTTTTGTTGTTGGCTATTGTCAATCAATGCACGCTCAGTAATTGCACCTGACCAGTCTTTGTAAAACTGAAATTTATTCATGCTTTTCGATTGATTATAAATACTTTGGATTTCGTCTTTAATATCGTCCATGCTTTCAATCGAAAGAAGAATAAGATCAAAGAGATGATCTTTTGTTTTTAGCTGTGGATCTACTTCGAATTCATTTGACCATTGCTTTTTAAAAAGACTCAAAAGTGCATCATAAGGAGAGGAATAACGACGCAGCAAAGCAAGTTTGATAACAGGAGAAATTTTGCTCTTTTCTTGTGATGACCAGAGCTTATTTCTAATTGCCTTTTTTATTATGTAATTACTTGATCTATTCATTGGACTCTATTCTTTTTTTTTATATCTAAACATAGTAAGTTTGCATTAAGCAAATATATATGTTCAAAAAAACGAATGGACAATCAAATGAATACAATAGAAACCACAAAATCCATTGATGTTTCAGGCATTGGCAATGCCATGGTCGATATTTTGTCACATGAGCCAGATCGACTGATTACAGATCTAGGCTTAAAGAAGGGTGCGATGAAGCTTGTCGAATTGGATGAAGCCAATGCTATTTTTGAAAAGATGGGCACGACTATGATGCAATCGGGTGGATCAGGCGCCAATACGATTGCTGGTGTGGCTTCGTTTGGTGGGAAATGTGCTTATATGGGACTCGTTGCTGATGATGATTTTGGCAATATTTTCTTCCA
>CAXRKA010000179.1:0-7585 GCA_964231155.1 Alphaproteobacteria bacterium
CGTATACCACCAAGCTTACCTGGAGATGCGGACATAATACCAGCTGTTTTGCCACGATATTGCTGTAAAGGGTTTTCATCACCACTTTTGCGTGATGTCCAATCAATTGCATTCTTTAAAAGTCCAGATGGAGCGCCATTATACTCAGGAGAAGCAATAACATAGCCATGGTATTCATTCATTAGTGCTTTTAGCTCAAGAACTTTTTCTGGAATGCCGCCATCTTTCTCAAGGTCGCCATCATAGACAGGGATATCATAGTCCAGAAGATTGATGATCTTTACTTCTGCACCAGCAGCCTCAAGAGCCGGTTGTGCAGCGAAGAGCAATTTTCTGTTGAATGAACCTTCGCGTCCAGAGCCATCAAAGGCAAGAATTTTTATATCACTCATATATATCTCCTTAAGAAATGGAATTGTATCTAGTCAAATACACTTTTTCTTATCACGTTCAATAGTGAAAAGCAAAATTATCTTATATCAGACCAATGAGAGGTCAGGTGGCGTATCGAAAGCCCTTCGGTTTCCTTGTATATGTCATAAGGTATATCAAGTCTTTGTCCAGCATCTCGCGCAATAGGAGATCCGTCAAACTCAGCATATGTTTTTACAGGTAAACCAAGTTTATGATGCAGTGGAATCCGCAGGCGCATATCAAAGAGCATTTCATTGGAACCAACATTCAAGGTGTTGTTCTGAAGGGCATTGTTAACGGCAGTTAGATCATTGGTAACCGATAAGGTTGCACCCATTGATAGTTCTACATTATTATCAAAGCGCTTCATAAGGCCTAAACGCATACCCCAATCTTTGGCCAGATAACGCCCCACTGAAAATGTATAGGTGAGATCATCTTTTGGAGCTTCATAGTACAAATCTATATGGCCTGTCAGGACATTATCGTAGAACGTATCGTTTCCATTAGATAAATTGGTCACAAAGGTATCATCGCTACCATGGTCACGCTTATCAGCAAACCATAAGCTTCCTTTAACAGCAAAGCGTTTCCCAAGGGGACGGTAGAGTATTTCAGTTCCAGCAGCCGAATACATTTCTTCAACATCACCAACCATGGCATGACCATAAAATCCTGATCCTAGATTGTAATTGGCACCGACAAATAAACGATCAATACTCATGATACGATCATTGTATTCAGCAACATCGCTACGAATAGGATAGTAGCCCGGGAATATACCTCCCGTTTGTTGGTCAAAGTTATCGTAGAGATTAGCTCCAAGTGAAATACCCCAGAAATATTTTCTTTTAACATGTTTAAGGTAATCAAGAGTTGCACGTGTGCGGTGAAGACCAGATCGATTGACATCTTGAATGCTGTATTGATGTTTCAGGTTTAAAGTGAGGTGAGACAATAAAAGATCTTTGGCCTCTTTCTCTTCCCAGGCTGGATAATCGAGTGTTTTGTAATGTGTTGTACTTGGTTTGTAACTGCTATTACGCCATAACTCAGGTGGTGTTGCTAAATATCTATTTTGTTCTTTAAGATCTCTTCCTACCATAATGAGTTCATAGCCTTTAAGGCCGTGTTTTTGTGTGACAAAATGAATGGTGTCTTGAACGTCAATCTGGTCGTTTTGTTCAATGTCAGACATAATACGACGAATGCTATGCGGAACACTTTCTTGTTCTTCATCCACCTCAAGCCAAATTTTTGTCACATTGTCTTTGTTTTGGCTATCTATGGCCCGGGGTTGTGGCAAGTGGCTTGTGTCTTTATAAGATGTTGGTAGAGAAAGCATATTTAAGCCAAGTGGCGCTGAAAGGTAAAAAGCTAGGCGTTCTGTGTTTTGCCAGGCGCCGGTTAGTTGAAGATGTCGACCAATTTGATATTGTGCGCCCAGATTAAGTGCTGTGCCTTCATTATAAGAGCCAGAAGTGGCTTGAGATTCTGGTGCACCATCTTTTGAAGATGCTTCAATAAATAGTTTAAGTGGTTTATGTGAGGTTTGATAGCTGGCGCCCGCAAAAATGCCGACCTCGTCACTTGTAAAGAGGTCCGATAGTGCACTTTCTGGCTCTGATGTGCTGTTAAAGCTTCTCGGGTTTTCAAAACTTTTTGAAGCAATTCTAAAAGGGTTAGATATTGCACCGCGGCCAGCTAAACGTCCCCAACCAAACCCAATATGTGTATCAAGATTATTCCACTTTTTGGACAGTGTGAGGTATTCTGATTGCAATCGTTTTTTCCCAACAATGCTATTGGCGCCAATGGCGACTGCAGGAAAGTGTTCAGTTTCTTCTCTTAGGCGAACTTTGAAATCTAATCCTTGAAATTGATCGCCTTTGAAATTGCTCCCATCAAGAATATCAGTGGATTGTCGAATGTTAATATGAAGCCAGGGGGTGATTTGAGCACCAATGGACATATGCTTATAAGCCTCTTCATAACCAAAACCAACACGCATCTGGCCTGTTGGGTCAAAGCGTGCATTTGGCGTTTCAAAGAGTCCTAAACCACCTGTGATCATGGATTGGGCTAATGGTGGTGTTGGGGCATCTTCGGCCTGCGCTGTGTTGGGGGTAAGGAGAATCGATAAAATGCAAGACAATAGTATTGTCCGCATATGGAGTCTTGTTGAGCGTATTTTGCCTTTTATTGGTGAGTGAGATGATATGTATTCAGTTTTTAACATACTAGAGTAAGGCGGTCAGTACACGCTGTTACAGAAAAGATTAAACGATCTAAATAATAATTGATGTTATAGAACGGCAAAAAATATTATTCAGGGGTGGTTTAATGAAGCACGAAGTGACAAACAATGTCAATGAAGCGGAAATGTTGATTTCGCTTGGCCAATTGGCGGGAGGTGTTGCTCATGATTTTAACAACCTGTTGGCGATTATTGAAGGGTACACCCACATCATAAAAAATAAAGAGGGTCAGAAGGATGATGCTGATCTTGAAACGCTCAAATACGCCGAGAATATTTTAACAGCAACGCGACGTGGCAGTGCTTTAACCAGACGCCTTTTGGCATTTGGTCAGAAGAAGGTTATTAAAACCAATGCCCCCATTAGTGTTAAAGATCATTTGATGCAGCATAAAGTTTTGCTTGAAGTTCTTTTGCCACCAAACGTCACCCTATTTTATAAGGTGCCCTCGGACATCTATTACTCGAAAATAGACCCGGATGCTTTATGGCAGATCATCTTAAACCTGGTGATCAATGCAAGGGATGCGATTAGTGATCGACAAGGCTTTATCGTTGTTACACTCAGGGCGCATGATAGAGCAAAAGGTGATTGTCTCTTTCAAGAACCACCAAATTTTGATCCCGATCAGATGTATCTTGTTTTATCTGTGTCTGATGATGGGTGCGGTATTGATCCAGATCATGAAGATAAGATTTATAACCCTTTCTTTACAACAAAAGCGGCTCAGAATGGAACTGGCTTAGGGCTGTCTATTGTTCATGGCTTGGTTCAGCAAATGCAGGGCACTATGGATTTTGCGAGCTTACAGAACAAAGGAACGGTGTTCCGTTGTTTTTTACCAGCAGAACGCACAGAACAAAAAGAAAACAAAGATCTGAAGAGAAAAGAGATAGCAAAATCAAGTCAGCTTTATGGCTCACGTGTTTTGATTATTGATGATGAGTTGGAGCTGCTTAACGTTTTTAGAAGTGTACTCACAGATTTGGGTTGTGAGGTTCTCACAGCGGTTTCTGGAAAAGCAGCAAAAGAGATATTGGATCAATACGATGGAGAGATTGATTTTGTGTTGAGTGATATCGTTATGCCTGATGTAAATGGCGTAAAACTCTTTCACGAATGTCGCTTGTCCAGGCGGGGGATCAATACCATTTTTATGACAGGCTATCCACTCCATCATGATCGTCTCAGCCGTTTAGCGATACCAGAAGAAACGCCATGTTTATTAAAACCTGTTGAGCCTCAAGAATTGATTTCAACAATGTTAGATTTAAAAGCCAAAAGAAAGCAGAAGCACTATGATTGAAAAAAATGTAATGGATCTCAGTATTATCGTTATTGAAGATCAAGACGATGCAAGAGCCATGATTAAAGCTATGCTGAAATCATTGGGTGTTGCTAAAGTTTATGAAGCTAAGAATGGTGTTGAGGGGCTCTCTTTTTTGGATATTGCACCAGATATGATTGATGGTGTCATCTGTGATTTAATGATGCCAGAGATGTCTGGTATAGATCTTTTGTTACAGATAAGAGCTGTGGATCCCTATATTCCATTTATCATGATTACGGGCAGTGAAGATGCAACAATGCACCGAAAAGCTAAGCAAGCTGGAACAACTGCGTTTATCAAGAAACCATTTAGTTTAGAGCAGTTACAGGCAAAACTTGAAGTTATTTATGATTCAAGTTTAATGAATAGATCCATTGCAGGATTTTAAAACAGTGTATTGCCACACAGTAGCCGGTTGTGCATACTTGAGCTATGCCAAAGCGCAAACCAGATTATGATATCTTTATTATCGGCGGCGGTATTAATGGTGTAAGCATTGCACGTGATGCTGCTGGACGTGGATTTAAAGTTGGCCTTTGTGAGAAAGGCGACTTTGCAAGTAAAACATCTTCTGCAAGTACAAAACTTATTCATGGCGGATTACGCTATCTTGAATTCTATGAGTTTAAGATGGTTCGTGAGGCGCTTAAAGAGAGAGAAGTGTTGATGGACATCGCGCCCCATATCATTTATCCAATGCATTTTATTTTGCCACATGTGCCCTCTATGCGACCCAAATGGATGATATATATAGGACTCTTTCTCTATGATCATTTGGCACGCCGCAAAACATTAAAAGCATCAAAGCTACTCTCATTAAAACACCATCCCCACCAAGGCTTATCTAAAGATTATACCCATGGATTTGAATATGCTGATTGCTGGGTGGAAGATGCTCGTTTTGTCATTCTGAATGCTATGGATGCTCAAGATAGGGGGGCTGATCTATTCCGAGATATAGAGTTTATAAAAGCTGAACCAGATACAGACAATCCACAACTTTGGTGCATTCATCTTGGGGATAAAAAGCTCTACACACGCTATCTTGTTAATGCGACGGGCGCTCATATGAATTCTGTTGGGCAAAGTATTGGTAATCAAGATTACAAGCCAAGACAGTTGCGTTTGGTTCAGGGCTCCCACATCGTTGTCAGGTCATTGTTTGATAGCACTCAATCGCTTATTCTTCAGATGTCTGATGAGCGTATCATCTTTATGATTCCCTATGAGAAGAACTACACGCTGATCGGAACAACAGACACCGATATTACGGAGGAAGGCCCTGAGGCAGCGCGTTTGCGTAAGCAAGAGATAGTATATCTTATTGAGGGCGCTAATCAGTATTTGCCAGAGAGCAAAAAGATTTCTGAAAAAGATATTGTTTGGACGTATTCTGGTATTCGGCCATTGGTTGATGAAGACGATTTGGATCCGCAGACTCTATCTAGAGATTACGAGTTACAACACATTGGTGATGATGAACGTCCGCAGTTACTCACGGTCTATGGTGGTAAATTGACAACGTCTCGTTATTTAGCAGAAGAGGCCGTCAATCAAATGGCAGCACGCTTGAATAAAGAAATGAAGGCTTGGACAACCGGAGCGCATTTACCTGGTGGTGATTTTAACCCTTCCGAACGAGATCAGATTTTGAGGGCATATCAGTCTCGCTACGCCTTTATAGACGAGAGTATTATTGAACGTTTGTTTACGGCCTATGGAACACGATTGGAGCATATGCTTGAAGATTGTCAGACCCCAGATGAGTGTGGTGAGAGTTTTGGTGGTGGGGTTTATCAATGTGAGTTAGATTATGCCATAGAGAATGAGTGGGTTCGGACAGGTGAAGATTTTCTTTATCGACGCAGTAAGTTGGGTTTACACTTAACTGATGAGCAGAAAAAGAAAATTGACCAGTATATTAGCCAATACATTAGAAAGAAAAGCCAATGAGTGATCGTTTCATTTTAGCCATTGATCAAGGAACAACTTCGACGCGTGCTTTTATTTTTGATGATCAGGGACAAGTGGTTTCATGGGTTCAAAAGCCACTGGACTGTCTCTACCCTCAAGATGGATGGGTGGAGCAGGATGCCAAAGCCATTTCTGATGATGTTATGCAGGTTGTTAAAAAAGCTATCAAAGGCTATGAGGGCAAAATTAGTGGTATAGGTATAACCAACCAACGTGAGACAACAATTGCGTGGCGGAGATCGGATGGTCAGCCGCTTTATAATGCAATTGTTTGGCAAGATCGACGCACAGCTGATTTTTGTGAAAAACTCAAATCTCAAGGTATAGAGGACACAATTAAACATAAGACGGGTTTAGTGTTAGATCCGTATTTCTCGGCGACAAAAATGCGCTGGATATTAGATAATTGCTCAGAAGCACAGCGTGCTCTTAATAATAACGATTTACTCTTCGGTACAGTCGATAGCTATGTGATCTGGAAGCTCACAGAAGGTCAAAGCCATGTCACAGATGTGACCAATGCTTCACGTACACAGCTTTTTAATATCAGAACAGGCCAATGGGATGATGAGCTGTTGGGTATATTTGATATTCCACCTCAAAGCCTTCCTGATGTTTTGCCCAATACAGCTGATTTTGGGCGTGTCAGTATTTTAGGTTTAGAAGATGTGCTGATCTTGGGCGTCGCTGGTGATCAACAGGCTGCACTCATCGGACAAGGCTGTCTAGAAGACGGGCAGGTGAAAAGCACCTATGGCACAGGTTGTTTCATGATGATGAATACGGGTGAGCGGTTTGTCGCTTCTGATGGAGGGCTTTTAACGACTGTGGCTTATAAAACCAATGATGTGATGCGGTATGCTTTGGAGGGCGCAATCTTTAATGCAGGAACGGTTGTTCAGTGGTTAAGAGATCAGTTGGGGTTGTTTGATAACGCCCAAGAGACTGGAGCTATTGCTAAAAACCTTGAGGATAATGGTGGTGTTTATTTTGTTCCAGCCTTAACAGGGCTAGGCGCACCTTATTGGGCACCACATGCACGCGGTACACTTGTTGGTTTGCAGCGCTCAACGCACAAAGATCACATCATTCGTGCAGGTTTAGAAGCACAAGCGTATCAAACTCAGGCGCTTTTAGAGCTTATGGTCAAAGATACAGCTGCTCCTATTAAAGCCTTTAGGGTGGATGGTGGCATGGTCGCTAATGATTGGCTTTGTCAATTTATGGCGGATATCTGCCAAATTGAAGTTCTCCGTCCAGACATGTCCGAGGCCACGATTTGGGGTGCTGCATGGTTGGCTGGTTTACAGGCGGGACTTTATAAAATGCAGCCGAATGATTATTGCAAGAGACAAGAGATTTTTGAGCCTAGCATGGCTGACAAGCTCAGAGATACATATCTCAAAGACTGGGCCAAAGCCGTTCAAAAATGTTTGTATGAGGAGTAAGGGAAAAGTGGTGCCCCAGGGCGCACCACCTAAGCCATTAGGTGCTTTCTGGCTGAAGTTTTACAACGACGGACGAGACAATATTGGATTTAAGGCTATTAGAGCCGATTAAGCACACGCTATCCTTAGTGAAAACTCTATCCCGCTTATGGCGGGGGTTT
>CAXRKA010000180.1:0-13735 GCA_964231155.1 Alphaproteobacteria bacterium
ACACGCCGGGGATCGTGACTCCGCCATTGCTCTTGCGCTTGAGCTGAAAGCACGTGGGGTTGATGAAGACCTTATTACGTTTATTAAAGTCGCCCAAGAGGGTAAGACAAATGCCTCTACATCTTTAGAGGCCTTTAAACGTAATTCATTGGGTGAAAAAGTAAAACTACCTGTTTCCAACAATCTTTATGCCAATCTGCCAAACTATGACACATCTTACTTTAGCGGGCATTTCAATAAGATTGACCATATTGAAGTAATTGGTGTTGGTGAGAATACATTGGATACAGCCTTAGATATTGCTAAAGACTTAAAACAGCCAACAAATGTGTCTTATATGACCCATATGATCCATGAAAAAGTAGAGGAAAAGATTAAAGAGAACAATGTTCAAGTTTTTGCACCCATTGAGCAACGCGATGATATGAACCACGTTGTTTTGGATGCGGTGCCGCATACAAATTCAAATGTTGCTATCAAAAGTCATTACGATGAATTTATGAAGACTAGACACGGTGAAAGCTTCCAGTCTTTGACTGTAGAAAAAACTAACCCTTTTGCTTTTGTGGTTTTGAATGCTGGTTTTACTGTGAACGGTGAACACTATCCCTCTTCACCGGTAGAAGCTTACGAGCACGGAAAAATGTTGGCGAAGCGTTTTGATAAGGAAACAGATCTGATTATTGCGCATGGTGGGCCACGCAATCTTAAAGATGATGAACTTAACGACGATGATAATATGAACCGATTCGTTACAGGCTATAGGGAGGGCATGAAAAGCGTTAATGAAAACTTTTTACCCTTGATTATTGAAGAGCGCTTTGAATTTGGTCTAGATTACAATATAGTCAAGGTGGGTTATGAAATGTCTAAATCATGCCTGTGCAAGGCCTTTATTTCAAACGCTGAAGGCTATGGGACAATGGATGGGGCAACGCTGCATGTTGACAACACCCAAAAGCTTTTGGGAATGTTTTGCTTTAACGCGATAAGAGCCGACCCAACTGGTCAACGCCAAAAAAACCTTTTAAAATATATTCAAAAAGGTGTGCGCTTGATTGAGACTGTTTTTGACATTGATCGTGTTGAGAATGCACAGACAACACCCATTCCACAAGTAGATCCAGCGCGTGTTATTTTGGATACGATTGGCCTGAATGCCGCCGTAGAAGACCTGTTTGCAAAACCAAGCCTTTAATTGCAATAGAAATAGATTTATACTGTCCTTTGAATATACTTCAAAGGACAGTCTACTATGCACCGCGCTTATAATGACGCAAATATTTTTGCCAAAATTTTACGGGGAGAAATCCCTAATGATACCGTCTATGAGGATGACTATGTCTTAGCATTTAGGGACATTAACCCACAAAAACAAATTCACGCCTTGATCATACCCAAAGGGCGCTATACAGATCTCACCAATTTTTGTGATCGTGCTTCTGATAATGAAATTATTGGCCTGATGCGTGCGGTACCAAAAGTCATTGATGCCCTTGGCGTTGATGAAATGGGATATCGTATCATTTCAAATATTGGGGAAGATGGCCAACAAGAGGTTCCCCACCTTCATCTTCACATCCTTGGCGGAGAAGTTGTTGGACCGCTGGTGTCTTAATAAATCCTAGTTATCAAAGCCCATACGGCGGCCACGTGAATTGCGGGGCCGCAGATTATTCTCTTTACGGTATTCTGCAATCATTTTTTCTAGCGTGAGATATTCTGCACAGTTCTTTTCATCACAAACAAGCTCAATTGTGCGTAGACGTTCTTCAGCTTCATCCAAATCATCTTGTAGCAATCGAATGTGTCCCGCGTAAAAATGTGCACCCAGATGGCGTGGTGCGATTTTAAAAACAAAGTTCAGCATAGATCGCGCTTTGGTCAAATTCCCAAGCTGGATATAACAATGTGCCTGATAGGCATAAGCATCTGATGCGCGTGTGTTTTTCTTTGTCACTAGCTCTAGAATTTTTATTGCCTCTAAACATTGATCAGAAACAATGAGCTTTTCTGCTTCAAGAATACGGTCATCTGATCGCCAGGGGCGCGCTCTTTCCATTTGATCAACCGCCTGGAAGTTGGCTGCCGTGACGGTGCTTTGTGCATTAACCCTTGATGGATCTATCGTGACAATGGCCAAAACGAAGAGTATAAAAATAGAGAGTTTTTGCATGACGGTCTTTCTTCTTGCTGTTACACCCTCTATCATAGAAGATGAGTTCAATAGCACAAGAGGTCTCTTCATATGTCATTGCGCCACCGGTACACACCACATGCCTTACTTTTTGAAAATATACATCCCCGTGCCAAAGATATTTTTGAAGCCGCTGGATATGATGTTGAAACGGTTGATCATGCTGTTACAGGTGATGACATTCTGAAGTACCTGAACAAATATATAAAAAACCCAACTGTTGTTGGGATACGCTCTAAGACACATCTTGATGGTGATTTTTTTGAAAAAGCACCCTCTTCCTTAAGCGCTATTGGCTGCTTTTGTATTGGCACCAATCAGGTTGACATCAATGCGGCCTCACAGATTGGTGTGCCCGTTTTTAATGCTCCTTATGGGAACACAAGATCCGTTGCCGAATTGGTCATCGCAGAAGCAATTTTGCTGATGCGTCGTATTCCAGAAAAAGATCGTGCTGTCCATCGCGGTGGGTGGCTAAAAACGGCACGTGGATCCTATGAAGTGCGCGGAAAAACGCTTGGTATTGTTGGGTATGGTCATATTGGCTCGCAAGTTTCTATTTTGGCTGAGAGCCTCGGTTTGCGCGTTATCTTTTATGATATTGATAATAAGCTTCCGCTTGGAAATGCAGAATCTGTAGACAACTTGGAATCTCTCTATACACAATCAGACATTGTAACATTTCATGTCCCCGCAACACCAGAAACTGAGAACATGCTGGATAAGGGAGCGATTTCTCAACTGAAAGAGGGTGCTTGTGTTATCAATGCCTCTCGGGGGAGCGTTGTTGATCTAAGCGCCCTAGCAAAGGCCGTTGAAGCTGGGCATATACGCGGGGCAGCGATTGATGTTTATCCCGAAGAGCCGAGCTCCATTGATGATCCCTTTGTCTCTCCCTTACAGGGCTTAGACAATGTTATTCTAACACCACATATTGGTGGCTCGACACAAGAGGCCCAAGAAAACATCGCGAGCGATGCTGCACATAAGCTGATTTCTTTTGGACATGGCTCAACACGTGGTGCTGTAAACTTACCCAACATTGATCCTGGACCACTCGGTGAACGTGTTTTGCGTTTTGTACATATTCATGACAATCAGTCCGGAACACTTTCTGCCATCAATGTGATCATTTCAGAATATAAGGGCAATATTATCAATCAAAGCTTGCGTACACTCGATACAATTGGCTTGGCCGTGACAGACGTTGAGGGCTTATCAACCTGGCGCTTTTCAAAATTTACAGAGAAGCTTGCAGATATCGACGGCACCATCCGCACAATAACGATAGATGGAAATAATGACAGATAAACGTTTTATATCCTGGGAAGAGGTTGATGGTGCCTGCCAAAAACTTGCCCATCAACTTAAAGATTATAACTTACAAAAAATGCTTGTTGTTACGCGTGGTGGGCTAGTGCCAGCGGGTATCTTATCTCAGCATCTTAATATCAAATACATTGAAACCATTGGTTTACAATCTTATCGCGGTGAAACACAAACAGAGCTCGCGGTCGTTAAAAATGCCGATGATGGCATTGGAAAAGGCGAGGGCTGCCTCATACTTGATGAATTGATTGATACTGGAGCTACAGTTGAATATTTGCAGGAAAAATATCCAAAAGCCATTATTGCAACCCTCTATGAAAAGCCTTCTGGACATGGCATGTCCAATGAAACCGCACACCAATTGGATATGGATGCTTGGCTTGTCTTTCCTTGGGAGGCCCAAGAATAAAGGCGCCCTTAGCGAACAGATTTATCCATTGGCATATCTTTTTCGCGTGTCACTACAATATATAGCCCCGAAACAACAATCACAGCACCACCAATCCAGGTCATCGTGCCTGGAAACACTCCTGTAAACGCTAAATCAAGTCCGACTCCATAAATAAGCTGTGAATAATGGAGGGGGGCTATTGTACTGGCTGGCGCATTTTGAAATGAGCGGCAGTGTAAAATCCCACCCAAAACTGAAAGCCCGGCCACCAATATAAAACACGACCAATACATTGGCGTCATAGTAATAATATCACTCACTGGCCAATCTACATGGAAACCTGATACAAGAATAATGGGGGAAAACGCGTAAAAATTAAGAAGCGCTGCAGGCTCAGACTTATCAAGATAGCGGCTTGAGACAGAATAGACAGAAAAAGAGAATGCCGATAGAAGCGCGGCAAGAAGACCAAAACTAATATTGAAGCTTTCAATATCTAGGGCTATGGCCACACCAATAAAACCAGAAAAAATAGCAACCGCCTTTTTCCACCCTATTGGCTCTTTAAAGATAAGCCACCCCAGAATGGCTGTCCATATCGGGGCCGAAAAGATAATGAGATAGGCCGTTGAAAATGGTAAAAGCTTAAAAGCGTAGGCAGCACTGTAAGATAGGAAAACAACAATAATACCTCGAATAAAATGCACCCACGGTCGATTGGTTTTAAATCCTTTTAGACCGTGAAAGGCTAAAATTATACTACCCATCAAAATAACGCCCAGGGTGTTTCTTATGAGCAAGAAATAGGGAACACCATAAGTATTGGCTAGAATTTTTGTAAAGAGGTCTCCAGTGGAATACACCAGAAACGTCAGAAGCATTAAGACGATACCGAGATTGGTATTGTGCACCACCACATAAACCTTTTTGTTACTTTATTTCACCCGTGCAGGTTAAGCAAAAAGACTTAGTGAAAATTTAAAATTACTTGACGTTAAAGAGTGTGCCTTGGGCGTTAGAGTTTATAGCCACTTTTCTGTTTCTATAGAGCGTATAAACCCTTACTGGAAAATCTGGTGCTCGAATAAAGCGTGTCTCTATTTCTTCACGGCCCGTGCGAATAGCACGCATTAAAAGATTTTTATAATAGACCTTAAACAACATATCATTGTAGATGATATTGTTATTATGATCATTTGTTGTTCCTGTTGTATCCACCATATTTTTTCCCTAAATTATTTCTAAGGTATAAATTTATTATACCAAAAATATATTATATGTAAAGTTTTTTTGTTCTATAAAGACCAATAAACTGTATTTTCCGGCATATCTAGGGGTTCAAAGCGCGATTTTACATCGATAAAAATCGATTTTTTTGTATTGAGACGCTTAAGAACGGGTATTTCTGACGAATCGTCCTGATAAAAGCGATGAGGAACGGCATAAACAATCACATCCATATTTTGGATATCACCCCAATCACAAAGATCCACGTTATAGGCTTTTTTTGCAACACCTGCATCGGCATATGGATCATGGACAAGCGGCTCTATACCAAGATCACGAAAAGCATGGACAACATCGGGCACACGAGAATTGCGCAAATCGGGAACATTTTCTTTAAATGTAAGGCCCAAAACACCAATTTTCGCGCCGCGCACCGGCATATCATTCTCTATAAGCATCTTAATGGCTCGAGACGCAATAAACTGACCAATATGATCATTCACCCGGCGACCCGATAAAATAACATCGGGATGATAACCCAGCTTTTCTGCTTTTGCTGTGAGATAATAAGGATCTACAGAAATGCAATGACCACCAACCAATCCTGGTGTGAACTTTAAAAAGTTCCACTTTGTTCCAGCAGCCTCCAAGACATCCTTTGTTCGAATGCCCATACGGTCAAAAATCAATGAAAGCTCGTTCATCAAAGCAATATTGAGGTCACGCTGTGTGTTTTCTATCACTTTGGCTGCCTCTGCCACTTTAATTGTTGGTGCCACATGAATGCCTGGCTCAATAATAGAACCATAGACAGCCTCAAGGCGCTTGGTTGTCTCGGGCGTTTGTCCCGCCACAACCTTTACAATTGTTTCTAGACGTCGAACCTTATCTCCTGGATTGATACGCTCTGGAGAATACCCCAAGAAGAAGTCTTTCCCTGATTTTAGACCAGAGACTTTTTCAAGAACCGGCGCACAATCATCTTCTGTCAAGCCAGGGTAAACTGTTGATTCATAAACAACGACATCACCTTTTTTAAGAAGCGTGCCTATATCCTGACTAGCCGAAAGGACATACGAAAGGTCTGGTTGCTTATTTTCATCAACGGGCGTTGGAACAGTAACGATAAAGAAATTACATGCTTTAAGGTTTTTAATATTGTCTGTGAAAACAGCGGTTGTGGCCTTAATATCTTTCTCATCGGCCTCTCTTGTGCTGTCTTTCGCACCTTTTAGCTCTTTAACACGATCTGTGTTGATATCATATCCAACAACATCATAATGTTTAGCCAGTGCCAATGTCAGCGGAAGACCAACATAACCAAGTCCAATGACTGCAATTTTTTCACTCATATTTCATTTGCCTTATTTTTTGCTTGCCTCATTATAGCGCTGCTTCTTAAAAGGCCAACTGCAAAAACGACAAAATCGCACGAGATGCTTTGTTTTTGGTATGAAATGTGTATATTTGTTGTACACTGCGAACCGCATCAAATAAAAAAGGATATACTTGTGTCAGATTACGCCTATCTTGACGATTTAGAGGCCCGCACCATATATATTTTGCGCGAGGCTTATAACCGCATCGATAAACTTGGAATGTTATGGTCTATTGGTAAAGACTCCACTGCACTTTTGTGGATGGTCCGCAAAGCCTTTTACGGCCGTGTTCCCTTTCCAATGATCCAACTAGAAACACATATGGAACTTCCTGAGGTTTATGAGTTTCGTGATCAACTCGTTAAAGACTGGGGTTTTGAGCTCGTTATTGAAGATTGCCCTCCAGAAGAAGAAATGGACCAAACCCTACCACCAGCAACACGCGCTGCGACACGTAAAACTGTCGGTCTAAAAAATCTTTTAGGGCGTGATGAATATCGTGGAATGATCCTTGGTATCCGTCGTGATGAACAATCTATGCGTGCAAAAGAGCGTGTTTTCTCACCGAGAACATTAGATGGAAAATGGGACTTCAAAGATCAGCCGGCTGAGTTCTGGGATCAATACCGTACTGAATTTCCTCAAGGCACCCATGTCCGCATCCATCCTATATTGCATTGGACAGAATTGGATATCTGGCGTTACACAAAACGCGAGAATATTCCTTGCGTTCCACTTTATTTTTCTCGTTATGGAAAGCGTTATCGCTCATTGGGAGAGAAAAACATCACATTTCCTGTGGACAGTAACGCATCAACAATCGATGAAATTATTGATGAACTAGAAACAACAAATACACCCGAGCGTGCTGGCCGCGCCATGGACAAGGAGACTGAAGACAGTTTCGAGCGTCTACGTGAAGGGGGGTACATGTAATGAGCAATACATCTAAAATTAAAAAATCATCTCTACTCGCGCCACTTCGTATGGTTATTGTTGGTCATGTTGACCACGGTAAATCAACACTGATTGGTCGCCTGCTTTATGATACAGACAGCCTTCCAGATGGAAAAAAGGAAGAGCTCGAAAAGTTTTCACAAAAGCGTGGCATGGACATGGAGTGGTCTTTCTTGCTTGATGCCTTCCAGGCAGAGCGTGACCAAGCCATAACCATTGATACAACGCAAATCTGGTTCCATACCGAAAAGCGTAACTACGTTATTATTGATGCCCCTGGCCATCGTGAATTTTTAAAGAACATGATTTCTGGCGCAGCTCAAGCTGATGCTGCTGTGTTGGTTGTGGACGCCAAAGAGGGCGTTCAGGAACAGACACGTCGCCACGCATATCTACTACACCTTCTTGGTCTAAAGCAAATCGTTGTTGCGATTAATAAGATTGATATGGTGGATTATGATCAAAAACGTTTTGAAGCCGTGTCTAAGGAAGTGAAAGATTATCTCAAGGAGATTAACCTTGAGCCCAATTTCATTATTCCTATTTCAGCACGTTTTGGTGATGGGCTTGCCATGCCCTCTGATAAATTGAGCTGGTTTAAAGGTGGAAGCACCGTTCTCGAGGCCCTTGAAAGCTTTGAGCGTACACCATCTCCTGTACATCAACCCCTGCGGTTCCCTATTCAAGATGTGTATCGCTATGACGAACAACGCATTCTTGTTGGCCGTATCGAAAGCGGTTCCATTAAAAAGGGTGACACTGTTCTGATTTCACCAACGAATGAGACAGCCACCGTTACTGGTATTGAAGTATGGCCAGAAGATGAGTCTGTACTATCAAGTAAAGCCGGTGATTCTGCAGGTATCACTCTAGATAAGCCGGTGTTTGTAGAACGTGGACATTTGTTATCGCACGAAAATACTGCGCCTGTTCTGTCTAAAGTTTTTGCAGCCCATATTTTCTGGCTTGATGAGCAACCCCTAGAGGTTGGCAAAACCTATACAGCAAAAATCAACACGCAATCAACAACTGTTCGCGTTCAATCTATTCAGCGTTCTATCAATACCGATACACTGGCTCACGATAAGACGGCCTCTGTGGGTCGTCATGATATGGCTGAAGTGATTTTGCGCTCTCAAGATCCAATTGCTCTTGATAACTTTGGTGACATGTCTCGTACGGGTCGTGTGGTTATCTTTGATGGTTATGATGTCGTTGGCGGTGGTGGTATTGATGTGTCACAATTTGCTGATATGCGCCTAAGAGAGCAACAGCAAAAATCCACAAATATTACCGCTGTTGATCATCTTATCTCTGCTGATGACCGTGCATGGGCGAACAACCACAAGGGTGCCGTTATATGGCTCACTGGATTGTCTGGTGCTGGTAAATCAACCATTGCCATGAACGCAGAAAGAGAGCTGTTTAATCGCGGCTACAAGACCTATGTTTTGGATGGTGATAATGTGCGTCATGGCCTCAATAAGGATCTGACATTTTCCCCTGAAGATCGTGCCGAGAATATTCGCCGTATTGGTCATGTGGCCGCGCTGATGGCCGATGCAGGTATTATTGTTTTGACGGCCTTTATTTCACCTTATCGTGCAGACCGTGAAATTGCGCGTAATGCGTGTGATCAACTTTTCCAAGAGGTCTATATCAATGCTGATCTAGAAACCTGTGAACAACGCGATGTCAAGGGTCTTTATAAAAAGGCACGTGACGGTGAAATTAAAAACTTTACAGGTATTTCAGCACCCTATGAGGCTCCAGAAAACCCAGAAATTACTGTAAACACCATAGATCTTTCGATTGAAGATTCTGTTGCAGAGCTTGTTGATAGCATTGAAAAATCTGTGGCACTCGAAACAAAAGATAAAAAAGCCAAAGCTTAAATTGACGAGGCCTAGAATGACACTATCAGACAATGAAAAATCCTGTATTCTTGAAGATATAAAATCCATTGCTCTCGATGGTGGTGCAATCACTTTAGAATATTTTCAATCTGATATTGATGTCGAACAAAAGGGCGATGAGTCCCCTGTAACCATTGCTGATCAAAAAGCCGAAGAGTTCATTTTAAAACAGCTTGATGATAGGGGTTATACATTTCCTATCATTGCAGAAGAGTCTGTTGCTGCTGGCAACATCCCCGATATTTCTGAAGACAGCTTCTTTTGGCTCATTGATCCACTAGACGGCACAAAAGAGTTTATCTCTGGCTGCGGTGAGTACACTGTGAATATTGCGCTTGTATCTCGTTCTGGTCCTGTCTTGGGTGCTGTTTACTGCCCTGCTAAAGGCGAATTATATGCCGGGCACGGTGAGGGAACAGCAACACTTAAAAAGACCGGCGGTGAAGAAGTCCCCATAACTATTCGTCCATTCCCTGAAGAGGGCCTAACTGTCGTCTCTAGCCTGCGCCATGGTGATACAGAGAAAATGGATGCATTTCTAAAAGATTATACGATCGTAGAACATGCCGCGCGTGGTAGCAGTCTTAAAATTTGCCTGATTGCTTCTGGTGCAGCCGATATCTATCCGCGCTTTGGCCCAACATATGAATGGGATATTGCGGCTGGTGATGCTGTATTGCGATCTGCTGGTGGTGCCATTTATAGGCCAGATGGCACGCTGATGACCTATGGCAAAGAGCGTTTCTGGAACGCAGAGTTTGTTGCCACATCCTCTGATGAGGTTTTTTAATTCACAATTTTATAAATCGGGGTATCAATAACGCCCTTTGTATTGAGTGAAAGTCGCTCTCGTTCTCGGCCGAGGGGGTCATACACAGCCGAAATACCCGTATTCGCCACGCGCAAAACTGTTTTTCTTTGTTCTATTGCACGCATGCGCGCATAAGACAGGTGCTGGCGTGGTCCGGTTGTGTTTCCATACCAAGCATCATTTGTAACATTAATGATGGCGTCCATTTTTTCTTCTGATGGCACAGTATGTGAAAAAATAACTTCATAACAAATCAATGCGCCTAAGCGATCACCATTTTTTAAAACAAGCGTATCTGGTCCGGAACCAAAACGAAACCCTTCGCCCATAAAGGCCACTGGATCCACGGGCCAATACTCTTGAAAAGGAAGGTATTCACCAAACGGCACGAGATGGTGCTTTGTATAACGAGCGTCTACTTGTCCCTTTTCGTTATAAACAACCACAGCATTATGGAGACCTGCGTTGTCTGCCTCTAAAACACCAGCAATCAGTGTTTGATCATCTTTAAGAATATTATTACGGACAAGGCTTTCAATAATATATTGATCTTCTGTCGTCATAACAGCCATCGCTGTCTCCGGCCAAATGATAGCCTCTGGCTCTGTGCTCTTTTCTTCTGTTGATAGGTTGATGAGCTCTATGATATTGCGTCGACGAAACTCTGGTTGCCATTTTTCTTTTTGTGAAATATTGGGCTGTACAAGTCGATAGGTTTGATCGCTTGGTTCAACAACAAAAATTTTTTCAACAACATAGCCATATCCAATCATTAGAGCCAAAAGCACAATCATAAACGTCGAGGCCATCAGCCTGGAAATTTTATTATCTGTTAGAAAAACGAAGAGAGGTGTGAGTGCAAGAAATACCGTTATCCCATTGAGACCATTAACCCCTAGCCAAGCCAAATTTTGAGCAATATTAAGCGTTGCATCCGCCATCCATGTGCTTACCACCATATTCCATGGAAAGCCTGTGAATAAATTTGATCGCATGAGATCACCTAAAAACCAAGCGATAGTCAGGCCCAACCACCACAATAGTGGTGTGCGCGGTGATACATATTTTAAAAGTGCGAGTGGCAACGTCATAAAAATTGATAGAGAAAGGGGTAGGCCAAAAAGAGCAAAAGGCAAAACCCACCAAAACTGTGCAATATCCACCCATAATGCATAGGAAATCCAGTAAAGACCAAAGGTGAAATAAGAGAAAAAGAAAACAAAGCTTTTGATGGTTGCTGTTTTTACATTTTCTGCTGATAAAACTTTTGCCCCAAATAATGGTAGGATCACCCATAATATCGGCACGATATGGAAGGGCGGAAGCGCCAAAATGGAAAGCCCCCCTAAACCAAAAAGAGCACATAGGTTTGTCTTGGTTATTTTGGGAGAAAGGAATATTTGAAAAAATCTGTTTAATGACATGATCAAAACAATGGAGATAGAAACCAAAAGAGTCAATTCATAGATGTTGATTTATCGATCTAATGTTTTAATATGATAAGCAACATAAAACAAATGAAGGTTTTCTCATGATGCGCTTTGCACCTGCTTTTTTTGCCGTTGTTGGCTTTTTATTTATCCTTGCTTTATCTGGCTGTTCTGGCGTTGAAACTGAAGCAAAATTCCCAGATAGAAACACAGGTGACGATGGTGTTGTCTATACCGGCGAGCGAGATAGTATTTTTGGAAGTGGTGGCCTAACAGGAATCTTTAAGGGCTCAGATAAAGAGAGCGAGTCAAACGCTTCTAGTATCGGTGTGAATAGCTTCTTGTGGCGTGCCTCTCTCGACTCTCTATCCTTTATGCCAATCTCCTCTGCGGATCCTTTTGGTGGAACAATTATTACAGATTGGCATTCTCCAGATGGCATTGAGGATGAGCGTTTTAAAATCAATGTCTTTATATTAACACCACAGCTCCGTGCTGATGGCCTTCGCGCCAGCATTTTTAAACAAGTTAAAGGGGTAGATGGACAGTGGGTTGAACAAGCCGTGTCCAAGGAGACCAATACACAATTAGAAAACACAATCTTAACGCGCGCACGTCAACTGCGCGTTGCTCAAACTGGTCACTAAACACCTTGTCTTTTCGTCTTGTCACCTGGAATATCAATTCCATTCGTCTTCGCTTACCTCTATTAGAGAAACTCGTCAACGAGCATAATCCTGATGTGATTGGCTTACAGGAGTGCAAAGCACAAAACGATGACTTTCCGTTCGATGATATTCACACACTCGGTTACGAGCACATTCATTATTGGGGCATGAAGGGCTATAATGGAACAGCCCTTTTGTCCAAAACACCAATTGATGATCCAAAAATTTATACACGCTGTGGAAAAGATGATACGCGTCATATTTCTGGTATTATTAAGGGCGTAACTGTTCATAATCTCTATATTCCTGCAGGTGGATATGAGCCTAAACCTGATACAAACCCAAGCTTTCAACATAAGCTTGATTTTATTGATGAAATGACAGAATGGTTTTCCCAACATCATTCTAAAAATGATAAGCTTGTTCTTATCGGTGATTTGAATGTTGCGCCTTTTGCAGAGGATGTCTGGGATCACAAAAAGATGGTCAATGTCGTTTCACATACACCAATGGAGGTCTCTCGTTTTACAAAGATGCGTGAAGCCCTCGATTGGATTGATGTCATGCGTGAACATGTCCCTATGGATCAAAAGCTGTATTCTTGGTGGAGCTACCGCGCTAAAGATTGGGCTGCTTCAGATCGTGGTCGTCGTCTTGATCACGTTTGGGTCACACAACCTTTAAAATCAGCGCATCAATCTATCACTGTTTTAAAAGAAGCAAGAAGCTGGGAAAGACCCAGTGATCATGTTCCCGTTATTGTGGATTTTGATCTTTAGGCTCAGGATCCATAAAGATATTTCAGTAATCTTTCAATTAATGCGTCACTTGTGTTGAAAAGAGCTTTCATTATAAGAGGTTTATATTGGTTATCAGAGACATAATTAAAACTTATCTAACCTTGGTTTTCAACATCTCAGGATATATCTGTGATTTCCAAAACCCTTTTCTGTATGCGTACCTTGAAATAATACCTGGTGATACTAAGATAAATAGTACTATTGCAGGTAATTCAAAATTTACTATTTATTGAAGGCGTAAGGGTATAAAGCTTTAAGGTTATCGTAAAGCTTTGGATTTTCTTCTTTGTAGTTAGGAAATTTTCTTTCTACTAATTGAACAACGAATCTACCAAAATCTTTTGGCTGATGAGCCTCTATGAATTCATCCGCACTTCTTACTCTTGCTCTTACAACTCGGTCATCCATTTTAATTATGTCTCTTTTACCAACAATGAATTCCCCAAACTGTTTTTTAAATTCACGTTTATTTTTTAAACCGTGAATATTAGCAGCGCCTAATACTTCTGACATATAATATATCTCCTAATTTTGCAAAGATTTGGGAAAGTAAGGTAAATGATTTAGCAAACCTAATTATAATATTAAAATATTTTAATACATATTTCAAGTGTTAACCTTGGTTTGACC
>CAXRKA010000181.1:0-16564 GCA_964231155.1 Alphaproteobacteria bacterium
CCATAAACAACATCATAGTTATACATGTCTGGACGATCATTGATGCCGGAGTAAGCAAAGCGGTAATAAAGGTCATTGTATCTAAACACCGTCAAACGAAGCACACGACCGTTTTCTAAGACAGTGACAGTTTCTGCAATATCAAAAGTATCGTGATTGAGTGTTTTGATACCACTTAGGGCCAAACGTGGAGCCCATACCTTGCGGATATAATCTTGTGCTGAAAGGGGTAAGGCTTTTTCTTCAGTGTCTTCTTTTTGTGGGGCTTTATCCATGTCAAATATAACTTGCCCTGCATTAGGCCCTTGAGCGATAACACGTGATGGTGTGTTTGTTATCGCATATTCATCTGGCACATAGAAAGAGAAGCCAAGAGGGACATGGATGAAATGCGTGTCGCGGACATAGCCGTCTTTGGGTGATGTGCCATAGATCATGCCATCAATCTTTGTCCAATAATCTAAACGCTGTGTAGATATTTTCTTGTCTTGTAGGATGGGGCCATATTGAGGGGCTAGCGCATCAACTTGCGCAACGCGTTTATCTGTGGCTGGATGTGTGCTGAAATATTCCGGTAGGCGCGCATTATTTTTGTCAACGGCCATAAGCTGCCCATATATCTCTTTTCTAGACAGTTGTTCAAGAAAATCAGCCATGGCTGAAGGGTCGTAACCAGCCTTAGTCATATAGCGCAATCCCAATTGATCTGCTTCATATTCATGCTGGCGTGAGTGCCCTTTAGTAAAGAGGTTAGAACCGACATCAGCAGCATTGCGTACAGCAGGGTTGCCAGTGATAGCCCCTATAAGCGTTGCGCCCAATTGAGATAGGGTTGATTGGCTGATCTGTTGAGCGGTATGGCGTGCTGTGATATGTCCCATTTCATGAGCCATAACGCCAGCCACTTCAGCTTCTGTATTGGCAAGGGCCAGTAGGCCGCGTGTAATATAAATATAGCCACCAGGTACTGCGAAGGCATTCACTATGGGTGTGTCCAGTAAAGTCAGAGTATATTCAATATCACGCTCTGAGTGAGGGGTGATTTTGGAGAATACACTCTGCATATAGTTGTTGAGCTCTATGTCTCCAACAACACCAAATTGTTTGGTGATCTTTTGATGTTCAACAAGACCAATTTTGACTTCTTGCTCTTCTGAAACCAAGCCAGAGAAAATTGTTTCTCCTGTGGCTGGATTTGTTGAGCAACTATGAATAAAAACACTACTGATCAGAACCAGGATTGTGCTTATAATAGATATTATGCGTTGTGTCTTTATTGCCATTATTATTTTAATTTTTAGCTTGCCATCTTTGGCTTATGATACGCCCTCGAATAATCAAAGGCAATATCTGCCATTCATCTGGTTTGAAGATATTTCTCATATTTCATTGAACAGTGAAGAGCTGTGTAAAAGGCAAGACGTACTTGAGGTTTTGGAATCAAGTGCATGTTTAAATGATACTGAGGCTCAATCTCATGATAACACTAAACATCGCCATCACGGACCAGAGTTGGGTTATTTCAAGTCTGAAGATGCTAAAACTTCAATACAGCATGAAGTGTTAGCTTCGGGGAAAGTTCGGTTTTGGTCTATTTCTGAAGACTATGAACAGCTCAGAGAGATTTTTGAGGTGGAACAAAACGCTGATGTACGTCACTACACTATTTATAAAACTGCAGAGCCAGAAACAGTGCCAGTTGATGAGTTTAATATCATAGAAGGTGAAGTTTATGATGTGTTCGAGCGTGGAGATAACATCTATATCAATTTTGGCGAGGATTGGCGCAGTGATTTTACATTGCGGATCCGGCGTTACAATTATGTCTCTTTAAAAAAACAGACAGGCCTGGATATTCTTAATTTGAAAGGCAAAACTCTCAATATACGTGGGATCACCTATGATTATAATGGCCCAGCGATCGACTGGACTTTGCCAACACAAGTATTTATAAAAACATCAGATCAATAAATTCCAGAGAGGCCTATATGGATATTCGTTTGCCAACACTTGAAATGATGGGGGATACCACATCTAAAGTTGTTATTGTCCGTGTTGATTTTAATGTTCCATTGTCGGGTGGCGCTGTTAGCGATGTTAGTCGTATTGAGGCAGCGGTTCCAACAATAGAGTTTCTTCGCGGAGAAGGAGCTAAGATTGTTTTGCTGTCACACCTGGGGCGTCCTAATGGTGTAAAAAGTGATGAGTTCTCTCTTGTGCAGATTACAGAAGCTATTTCTGATGTTCTTGGTTTTCCTGTTCAGTTCTGTGAAGACTGTATCGGTGAGGTCGTTCAAAGCGCCATTGCCACTATGCATCCTGGTCAAATTCTCTTGTGTGAGAATGTGCGTTTTTATGCAGAAGAAAAAGAGAATGATCAGAGTTTTGCTAAGTCGTTGGCAGAATGTGCTGATTTCTATGTGAATGATGCGTTTTCTGCGGCTCACCGTGCCCATGCTTCGACTGCAGCAATTACGAAAGAGCGACCAAGCTATGCAGGTCGATTGATTGAAAAAGAGGTGGCTGCTCTGACAGATGCATTGGAAGCGCCAGAAAAGCCAGCGGTTGCTGTGGTCGGTGGAGCAAAGATATCAACTAAACTCTCTGTCCTCCACAATATTGTAAGAAAGGTTGATTACCTGGTTCTCGGTGGTGGCATGGCCAATACTTTTCTCAAAGCCAAAGGTCACAACATTGGTCAATCTCTTTGTGAAGATGATATGTTGGATGAGGCCAAAGACATTATGGATGTAGCAGATCAGAACGGATGTCAGGTTATTTTGCCAGAATTTGTTGTTGTGGCGGAGCAATTAAAAGATGCTCAAGTGGTAAGGGATATTCATATTAATGATATTGAAGACCATGAAAGTATTTTTGATGCTGGAAAAGTTTCATCTGATGAAATAAATGCAATCATGTCTGAAAGCAAAACTGTTCTTTGGAATGGACCACTTGGTGTTTTTGAAATCTCACCTTTTGAAAATGGGACAAACACAGTGGCTCAGTGCGTCGGTGATTTAACAGAGAAGGGCCAAGTGGTTTCAGTCGCTGGTGGAGGGGATACAGTGTCGGCCTTGAACAAAGCTGGAGTTCTGCAGCAGTTCTCTTATATTTCAACAGCGGGTGGCGCCTTCTTAGAATGGCTCGAAGGCAAAGATCTTCCGGCTTTGGTTTTACTGACTGAAAGCTACGATCTTATCAATAATACATGCCCTCAAAAAAAATAGGCTCATCTATATTTCAAGATGAGCCCTTTAAGTCTCGGTAAGAAAATTTTGTACTGCTTTATTGTGTTCTCAATTCTTTCAAGATGGTATTCGCCATCTCTGGTGTCATCGTTCTAAACTGCTGACTTGCTTTGCTAATCAACTGCGGCGGAATGAGGCGTTCTTGTAAATAAGAAACACGCATCAACATAAATAGGCGAGTAAAGTCAGCCTGTGTCATATTCAGTGCCTTGAAAATGGCATAAATCTCAACAAAACGGTTTGCATTGATTAGCTGATTCACAACTTCAACAGAGAGTTGGCCATGTTCTGCAATTAACGCTGAGAAGAAAGCAAGATTTCGGTTCTTTAATGTTTTGAGTAGAAGTTGAGGCGTGATTTTATGCGCATCATTAAGGCGTTTAGCCAAAACTTCCATGTTTGCATCCGCAGCCATTGGCTCAGTGCGCATTTTCATGACGGTTTCGAGAACATTGGAGAGTTGTTCATCCAGTGTCTGTGGTGAAATCTGGAAACGATCAATCATGCTTTGGCGAATGGCTTTACTCATATACCAATAGATCTCTTTGGCAAGTTCTTGATCAACTTCTGGTCGCTTGAGAAGGGGTTCCTGCCATTCTTTATGATATCTTGATTGCTTGGCAATAAAGCTCATCGTTTCTTTGTCAATGGTCGCTGTTGAATTGGAGACAACATTGGTTGTTGTTTCATTGTCATTATAAGAGACAAGTGTTTTACTCAGCAACTGACTCAAATTTTCACGCTGGGCTAGCACACGCCAAAATTCAGCGTCGCGTTTTTCACAAAGAGTCATAAGATAGTCGTCTTTTAAAACGGTGGAGCGTTTAATAATGGGGGTAGCAATCTCCATGTCGTCATATTCAGCCAAGTGGTGAATAAGATGACTTGGAACGTGAGCCTCATATGAAAGATGTGATGCTAAAACACAGCACAGATCTTTCTTAGCGGCATTCATAAGCTCAAGAAGAACATCGGCAGCCAAATGACGCTCTTTATCTGTTAGTTCTTCTTTGAAAAATTGAGAAATTAATTCACCTAACTTACGACGTCCTTCCATAGAAGGGTTTCTAGCTAAGTCATAGATGGCTTCAGCGTCCAGCAAAGCGTTGGATTTTGTCATTATTACCCCTGATCCTCTTGTCTATCCCACGAGTATAGATCTTTTATTTTTTTATTTTTATATGCATATCTATAAGACCCGCATATCACACACATAAGTAAATGTATCAGTTAATAATAAATTTTATGTAAATACAAGTTAACTCAGGTGCAAAACCGTGTTTCTGCGGCTTGTAAAGACATAATACATAACATGTTATGCACTTATTCCCTTGATAATAGAGGTTTAATGATTATATTGTATACTATGTTCAGTAATGCAGAAAAATGCATTCAAACGTGGTATGTGAGGTAAAATATGATTATTCCACCAAATGCAGCAGGAGCTGTACCAAACTCAAATATTGGTTCTTTAAAACCAGAAGCAGCATCTCAAACAAGATTGCAAGAGAATTTGGAAAGCCGCGGCGTATCTATTGACGAAGCTAGTGAAGTAGAGGGTGATAACCTTCGTGCTGGTGTGTCAGGTGAAGTCCTGGTCGAAGGCGTTCGTGAAGGCTTTGGTTCTGAAGAGAGCAATAGAGATCAAGAGCGTGGAACAGTATTAGACGTCGTTGTCTAATCTGAACGCTTAGTAACGCTTATCATTTCAATTTATTTGCAGCTCGGCTGCACGTATTGTGTTGTGCATGAGATATGACACTGTCATGGGGCCAACGCCACCTGGAACAGGCGTGAGGGCTCCTGCGTGTCCTACGAGGTCGTCATACAAGCAATCACCCGTTATTCTTCTGGTGCCATCGACTTTGTGGTGGATGCCAACGTCAATAACGATAGCACCTTCTTTAACCCATTCCCGTGTAACCATTTCAATCTGACCCGTGGCCACAATCAAAATATCGGCTTTGGAGGATATGCTTGGAATATCATCTATGCCGCGATGGCTTTGCATGACGTTGCAGCCCGCACTCTTGAGGAGATCAAAGCAAGGTTGTCCAACAATGGCTGAGCGTCCAATAACATGGGCTTCAACGCCTGCAATATCTTTCTTTACAGATCGAATAAGATGGAGAACGCCAAGTCCTGTACAGGGGATGAGGGCCCCAGAATCATTATCTTGTCTCAGTTTTACATTGATGTCATTCAACCCATCAACATCCTTACGATCATGAATAGCATTCTGAACAGCTTTTTTATCAATATGATCAGGCAGTGGAAGCTGAACAATAATGCCATTCACATGGCTATTATCATTGAGGATCTCGATTTTATTGATGATGGCTTGTGTGGTCACATCATTGTCAAAAGAATGAATATGACACACCATACCAAGCTCTTCAGCCAATTCTTTCTTTTTACGGACATAAATTTGGCTGGGCGCATGATGCCCCACCATAATCACGTGTAATTCAGGTGCGCGGCCATGTGTGCTAATAAATGATTGCACAGCGATACTGGTCTCTTTATCAAGATCAGCAGCTTGTAAGCGTCCATCAATAATATGTGTTTCAATCATCTAATTTCTATAGCCCATAATTAGCGCTCAGCCATACAAGCGAGTATTTAGCAAATTCCAATAGAAAGATGGCAATCACCGGGGCGATATCAATGCCACCAAAGTTTGTTGGAAAAATACGCTTGATAGGCCTATAAAGTGGTTCGGTCATTTTATTGACAGCATAGAAGACTTGAGCAACAAAACGGTTTTGAAGATTAATAACATTAAATGCCACCAACCAGCTCATGACCACGGAGATAACAATAACCCAGAACATCGCATTCAAAATCATGTAAATCAGCATAAATATTGGATTCATAGTGGGCCTCACTTCATTGTTTATACACTTCTATTGCGTATGATTATAATGTTAGATAGGTTATTGTATAGCTTTAATCAAGAATAATCATTGATCTCTTATGTCTCTTCTCGCTGCTGCTTCTGTTTCTTTTGTCTTGGCTCAGGCTGGTACGGCAGATATTTGTCGGACACCACAGCCTCCAGTCATTAATGTCGTGCCCAAAGCTGAGCAATTGCAGATTGATAATACACGCTCCATAAAAGAGTTGGGCGAGTTTCAGATTTCTTCTGTCTCTCCATTTGGTAATAAACAAACACAAGTCCATGGTTTAATGCAGGGGCCTGTTGACATCACATCTGAGGTGTCCATTTCTTGGAGGATCAATGAAACAACAGATCAGGCTTGTTTTTGGTACGATAGAATTGATGTAACACTCACGCTCGAACCTGTCGTTTATATTGAGAAAAATACGAAGCCCGGGACGTGCCGATATCGTGCTGTGTATAATCATGAGTTGAAACACGTCAATACTGACCGTCAAATTGTCAATGAATACAGTGCTGTCTTTAAGAAGCATATCCAAGATTTTGTTCAACAACGCCCAATCTATGGGCCTTTCCCAACCAACACAACGCAAGATATTCAACAACATATGGGAGATGCTTTGCGTTATTCATTTGAGAACTTGAAGTCTCAAATGGAGGCTGATCGCTTATCTCGCCAACTGGCGATTGATACAATTGATGAATATCGTCGTGTTGCCAGTGAGTGTGATGATGATGTTGAAGTCAAACAGAGAGATGTTCAGCGCTCAAGGAACAATTACTTAGAAGGGCTTTATTAGTTCTCTTCTTAGTCTCTTCTTACTTTTGGGGCGCCAATTCAGGGAGCTCTTGATAAATCTGCTCTAGCTTTTGTTTTAATGCTGGCTCATTTGTAATTTTTAGGCCGTCTTGATAGGTTTTTACAGCATCATCAAGGCGTCCAGCAGCCGTGTATATACTGCCGAGTTCCCACCACAATTGTGCATTTTCAGGATTATTCTCTAATGCTCTGAGAAGGGGTTGCTCAAGTAATAAAGCTTCTTCTGCATCCAAAAGCGCTTTCTTCATGAAGGCTTCATTATGATGTTGGTCATAAGAGTTAAAACGCGCTTCGTGATGTCCCATCACCCAATATAAGCCGAGGCTAAAGATCGGAACAAAGAGAAGGGTGGTAATCGTCACAGGTTTATTTTTATGCGTGGTCTGTGCAATAAAAATAACAACAGCGGCTGTAAACACAGCAATAAGTACAAAGAAGAATATATCTAACATAAGGTCTGTGCTTATTTGCATTCTTCTATCCAATCATCATAATCACCAATGATATCTTTGTGGCCGATAACGCCAACATAAGAGGAGCAGATTTGACCTGTTGGTGAAACAATAAAGCTGGAGGGAATCCCTTTGACCTTCCAGCTGTTGGTAATATGGGCAGATCTATCGGCAATGATGGTTTCAAAGGGGTTGCTGTGTGCATCAAGCATAGATTTTGTACCGCTTGGGCGATCTTGTGAGGCAATGCCAATCATATGAACTTTGTCTCTCAGGGCATCTGAAATGGCCATGAGATCATCGTGTTCCATGACACAACGTCCACACCAAGACGCAAAGAAATGAACATAGCTCAGCTCTTGTCCGTTATCAAAGTTCAGGTCAATAGCAGCACCATTTTCAATACTGGGGTAGACAAGCTCTGGTGTCTCTTCACCAATAAGCGGATGAAGCGGGTCATTGAGCGCCAGATAAGGTGTAAGACTCAAGGCAAACCCACCGACCAGTACAACAGTTAAGGTGATAATAAAAGCGTTTACAAACCAGGATATTTTTTTCATGTGTCAAAATGCTTTCTGTGTTTCTTTACTTTTTTAATGATCGCGACAACGCCACCCAACATCATGATGGTCCAGCCAATCCACAGGAGTGATATATAGGGATTGTAGCGTATATTGATAACCCACGAGTCCTCAGATTTCTGGCCGCGCGCTTCAATCACGGCATAAAAATCAGAGAATGATGTTGTCCTGTAATGTAGATCAACTTCTCGTGTCTGTTTGCCAGCTATTGGGTACCATCTTAATTCAGGTTGCATGTGCGTTATCAGTGTCTCATTCTTCTTCACGTCAATAATGGCACGATCAGCATTATAGTTATCAATAATCAAGGGTTGTACATCTTTTAAAGTGAAGTTATAGCCAGCAAGGTCCAGTGTTTCATTGATGTGCATATCAACACGTGTCTCTTTTGATAGAAATCCGGAGCCAAGCATCCCTAAAACAGCTATCGCTAAGCCCATGTGGGCTATGGCGGTTGAGGAGAGCTTTTTCTTGAGCTTGAGGCGCTGAATACTCAGAACAATGGCATAAACAGAAGACAATACGAAAGCGATCAATAAAAAGCTATCCACGTTAGAGAGATCAGCAAAGTCATGACGCAATATCCACAAAAGTGCCAAGAAGGTTGAGAAGATTACGGGCAGTAAGAGTTGGTTTTTAATAGCTTTGAGATTGGATTGGCGCCAGGTAAAGAAAGGTGCAAAGCCCATAAGAATAACGGTCGCCAAACCTAACGGAATAAATGTGATTTTATAATAGTTATACCCCACAGCAATATTGCTACCAAAGATCATTTCACCCCAGAACGGGATCAGAGTACCCAAAAGCACAAAGATGATCATCAAAATGCCAATCCAAAAATGGACGTCAAGAAAGCGTTCTCTTGATAAAAGATTGATCTGGGCAGTTTTTGTTGAGGCGAGTTGCTCTGTTTTGCTTGTTAATTTGATCAAAGCATAGCCCGTCACAAAGCCAAAAAGTGCCAATAACCAGATACCCCGCGTTGGGTCTAGAGCAAAGCTATGGACGCTTGATATAATGCCTGAACGGACAATAAAAGTGCCTAATAGGGTAATGCAAAATGCAAATATAATGAGGAGAGATGAGCCAAAGGCACCTTTATTAGAGGCTTTCAGTTGTAAAATATTGTGGATAAGAACAGTGACAGCGAGCCAGGGTAAAAGCGCCACATTCTCAACAGGATCCCAGAACCACCATCCACCCCAACCAAGTTCATAATACGCCCACCATGAGCCTAGAGCGAGGCCACCGGCTAAAAACAGCCAAGAGCCATGGAGCCAGGGCAGAACACGCATGGCAAAATCCTTATTCAGTGGTGGTTTATCAAGTTGTGCCAGTAACATAATAAAGGGCACAACAGTGAGGGCATAGCCTATGAACAGTAAAGGTGGGTGTATGGCCAGAGCTGGATCTTGGAGCACGGGATTAAGATCTTGGCCATTCAGTGGCGCTGGTGATAAACGTTCAAAAGGATTGGATAGTAAAACGGTATAGGTCAAAAAGAGGGCAATAATACAAAAGAAATAGAAGAATTCTTTGCGCTGATTGTCACTGTGGGCACTGGATTTATAGGCATAAACAGACAGAATGCCTGTGAATATCAGTATCCAGAGAAGCATGGAGCCTTCATGGTTACCCCATGTGCCCGAGACTTTATAGAGCATGGGTTTTAAAACGTGGCTATTGTCCGCAATCAGAGATACAGAGAAGTCAGATACAATAAAGCTATACATTAATAGCGCGAAGGCGATGCTTGCTGTGAGCAGCATAGAAAGGCTGATGCGTTGAAGAGATTGCAATGAAGGTTTTGTCCAAGACAATACCATCCCAAAAAAAGACAGCGCAAAGCACAGAATAAGGCTAAAATGTCCGATTTCTGGTATCATTCGTAACCATTCTCTTTCATGCTTTCATAAATTTCAGGTGGCATATAATTCTCATCATGTTTGGCCAATATACGTTCAGCAATAAAGACATTTTCGTCTTTGTTGAATGTCCCTTCAGCAACAACACCTTGTCCTTCTCGAAAGAGGCTTGGTAAGGCACCAGAATAATGCACAGTGATAGAAGCAGAGAAGTCAGTGATATCAAAGCTGTAGTATTGTGTGTCGCCATCAGAGAGGCTCTCAAAGCTGCCTTCTTCAACCATGCCGCCCAGTCTAACAAGGCGATCAGGCGCTATGGATAAGATTGTAGGATTGGCTTCAATATCTGAAGGCGTAAAGAAATAGGTTACGCTGTTTTGTAGGGCATAGAGGCCAATGGATACAGCCATAGCCATAACAATAAAGGCTGCACTGATCATTTTTAGGCGTTGTTTGACGCGAGGGTGAACGAGGCTCATTTCTTTGATGATCTATAAAGTTGTCTAGTGATGTAAGCGGAATAACCGATAAGAGCAATAAAGGTGCCCAGATAAATCAGTAAAACGTAGAGTTCAGGCGTGTGAGTCATTGGATTAGCTCTTTAATTTGGTCAGAAATCATGGAATAATCATTATGTTCGTACATGAATATAGTTCACTGGTTGGCAAGTGACCAGAAATTTTCACGAAAAGCTTTCATTAAGGGGTAACTTCATGATTTATTTGTTCTTTGCATCAAGTTCTCCCACAGGTTTAGGTGGTGGACGACGCTTGATGATTGTACGTGCCCTTGATAAATTGGCTGATTATGGGATAGATATTCAAGATGTGTCCTCATTTTATCGTGTTGAGCCAGAGCCAAAGCTCCATGCGCATCAGTTTGCATGTCTTGTGGCTGAAGTGGCGAGCGATAAAGAGCCCATTGATCTTCTTCAGGATTGTAAATTGATTGAATTTCAGCTTGGTCGGGCACGGAATAGGCCAGGAACACCAAGGTCTATTGACATTGACCTCTTGGCCTATCATGATGTTACAGATGAGCGTTTGGGCATTACGGTACCGCATGAGAACCTTTCTAAGCATCTCTCATATTTGGTGCCACTCAACGAAGTTAATCCTGACTGGGTTCATCCTGAATCTGGTCAAAACATCAAAAAACTTCTCAAAGATTGTTCCTCACGCCAACAAATTAAAAAGATTGAAAATATAGACCACACCAAAACGGCCTCTTTCTGGCCCAAAAATAAAAAAGTTTAGCATATTCTATGAAATGGACAGATTACGGTATTGTTGTTTCTGCAAAGGCACATGGTGAAACATCGTGTATCGTTCACATCCTAACGGAACAACACGGCTTACACGCAGGCTATTTTAAAGGTGGGCAAGGGAAAACCCGTCGCCCTCTCATTGAGCCTGGTAATCATGTAGTTGTTGAGTGGCAGGGACGCTTAAGTGAGCAATTGGGCTATTACAATATTGAGCCAGTGAAGAGTTATCCAGCTCAATTTATGCACAGTCCTGGCCATCTTTTAGCCATCCAATCAGCTTGTGATATTGTACGCCGCTCATTACCGGAAAGACAATCATATATAAATATATACAATGGATTATTAGCCTTATTTGATAACTTAGATAAGGATATATGGGCGCAGGCCTATATCATTTGGGAGGTCCAATTGTTGCGTGCTTTAGGTTTTGGATTACAACTTGATCGTTGTGCATCAACCGGCATTGAAGAGCGCTTGATTTACGTGAGCCCACGCAGTGGCCAAGCCGTTTCTGCTGATGCTGGAGAGCCCTATAAAGGCCGTTTATTGGCTTTACCACAGTTTTTAAAAGGCGCACAAACAACAGAAGATGACTATGGCGATATCCAAAATGGCCTGCAGATGACAGCTTACTTTCTGCAAAAGCACATATTTAATGCTCTCAATCGCCATGTTCCTGATGTGAGACAACGTCTACAGTCCCATTTTGCTGCCAAGATTACCTCTGTTGCTGAAAAAGATAACAAAACAGACATCTTCAGCGTTGAAGCGGCTTAGAGAAGTCGCTATAACAAATGTAATATTCATAATGACACTCAAAAAATAGCAGAAATACTATGACACAAGATAATCTTGCCCTTAACGACAATAAAGTCATCGATACACCTATTCAGGATGTGCTGAGTGATAAATATCTTTCTTACGCACTATCGACCATCATGTCTCGTTCTTTACCAGATGTGCGCGATGGCTTAAAGCCCGTGCATCGTCGAATACTCTATGCAATGCGCCAGCTTCGACTGCGTTCAGAAGGCATGCCTAAGAAATCTGCACGTGTTGTGGGTGATGTGATTGGTAAGTTTCACCCACATGGTGATGCCGCTGTTTATGATGCTATGGTCCGCTTAGCGCAAGATTTTGCTGCCCGTTATCCTTTGGTCTATGGACAAGGCAACTTTGGTAACATTGACGGTGATAATGCAGCCGCTATGCGTTATACAGAAGCCAAAATGACAGCTGTAGCCGAGCTTTTGCTAGAAGAACTTGATGAGGATACGGTTGATTTCCGTGAAACCTATGACGGTGATGGCAAAGAGCCGATTGTTTTGCCCGCAAAATTCCCGAACTTATTGGCCAATGGGGCAACAGGTATTGCTGTGGGAATGGCGACGTCAATTCCACCACACAATGTTGTCGAAATTTGTAATGCTTTGACGCGTCTGATCGAGAAAAAGTCATTGTCTGTTGAAGAGATTGTTGAATTGATCCCAGGCCCAGATTTGCCGACAGGCGGTCTCCTTGTTGAAGATAAGGCTAATATCATTGAAGCCTATAAAACAGGGAAGGGAAGTTTCCGTGTGCGTGCCAAGTGGCATACAGAAGATACAGGTCAGGGAACCTATCAGATCATTGTGACTGAAATCCCTTATCAGGTTCAAAAATCCAACTTGGTGGAAAAAATAGCTGATTTGATGGACGCAAAGAAATTGCCACTTGTGGATGATATTCATGACGAGTCTGCTGAAGATATTCGTCTCGTGATTGTTCCTAAAAGCCGTAATGTTGATCCAAAAGTATTGATGGCCACATTATTCCGCCATACGCCTATGGAGAACCGTGTCAGCCTCAATATGAACGTTTTGGATAATGGCGTACGTCCAGAAGTCATGTCGATTAAAGATATTCTTCAATCGTTCCTTGACCATCGTCATCAAGTTCTTATCCGCCGTTCTCAGTACCGCCTCAACAAGATTGATGATCGACTAGAGGTCCTTGAGGGCTATTTGGTGGCTTATCTTAATCTTGATGAAGTGATCAAAATTATCCGTACTGAGGATAAGCCTAAAGAGACACTGATTGAGCGTTTTGAACTAACTGAACGTCAAGCCGAGGCGATTTTAAACATGAAATTGCGTGCTTTGCACAAGCTACAAGAAATTGAAATTAAGGACGAGCGTGATGGGCTATTGACGGACCGCGAAGCTCTGATTGAAATTCTTGAGAATGAAAAAGAGCGCTGGAAGGTCATTAAATCCGAAATCAAAGATGTGCGCGAGCGTTTTGCTGGCCATGAAATATTGGGACAACGTAGGACTGAGATTGGTGAGCCAGAAGAAATCCTTGAAGAAGTGCCACTGGAAGCTGTGATTGAGCGAGAGCCGATAACAGTTCTCTGTTCAAAACAGGGCTGGATTAAGTCACTCAAAGGCCATGTCAAAGATGTCTCAGATCAAAAGTACAAGGATGGTGATGAAGAAGGCCAGGTTCTACAATGTGAGACGACAGATAAAATCCTCGTTTTTAGTAGCAGTGGCCGTATGTTTACAGTTCAAGCCAATGAAATCCCTGGTGGACGTGGTTACGGTGAGCCGATTAAGATTATGCTTGGTCTTGCTGATGAGTCTGAGATTATCAATATCATGAAATACAACGCTGAAGATAAGCTCTTTGTAGCTTCATCGGATGGGCGTGGTTTCATTGTTCAGGCAGAGAACTGCTTAGCGCAGACGCGTAACGGTAAAATGGTTTTATCTATTCCTAAAGGCAAAGCTGCACGCGTTTGCTCGTTGATTGATAGTGGTCACGATCATGTTGCAGTAATTGGTGAAAACCGTAAGCTTTTGATTTTTTCTATGGATGAAGTCAATGAGATGCAAAAGGGGCGTGGTATTATCCTTCAGCGCTATCGTGATGGTGGATTGTCTGATGTGCAGACCTTTAAGCTGGAAGAGGGCTTAGTCTGGAAACACGGCGCTGGAGAGCGTGTTGAGCATGCTTTAACAGCTTGGATAGGCAAACGTGCACAAGCAGGCCGTATGGCACCACACGGCTTCCCACGTTCAAATAAATTTGAAGTTTAAAAGAGTTTATCAACAACAGCGTTTTCGCCGGCATCTTGGAGCTTTTCTTCAAGATCGCGATCATCATTAGAGCTTCCACAATGCCCCGTATAAGCGATCTTAGCATTCACACACTGTGCTAAGCAGGGATTAGAATAAGTCACACCACGGGTACTGCAGACTGGATCGTATTCTTGCGTACAAATACATTGTTTTGCTAGCTCATCTTGGCGTTTTTTTAGTGCTTTTTCTTTTTGTTCTTCCCATTGTTCACAGGATATATGCTTCACAATCGGCATCGCTGAACAATAGGCAAAGCATGAATTTTGATAGGTTACACCATCTTCACCACAAACGGGGTTGTTGTTGGTGGGGCAACGGCATGGATTGTCATCACTTTGCAATTCAGGTAAGTCATCTAAACCTTCAGAGCCTTCTGTTTCTTGACCGGTTTCTACAGGTGGAGGTGGGCTAAAGGACTCAGGCCTAACAGGTTGAGCTCTGGTTTGTCTGGGGGCTGTGTAGCCGTCAGAGTAATAGCTTCTTGGTCCACGTTGGGCTTCAGAATGTGACACACCAGAAAAATAAGTCAGTACTAAGCCAATAATGATGAGCAATAAGTTTTGTCTCATAATTGTAGCTTGTGCTCCCGAAGAAGAATGATGGAGATACGACGGTTCTGCGGGGATTTAGGATCACTGGGTACAAGATGTTCTGTATCCGCTTTACCAATCACATTTTCTACCCGCGCTTTGTTGAGGCCTGCTTGGACCATTGCTCGTCTTGAAGCATTGGCACGATCAGCGGATAAATCCCAGTTATTGTATTTTGCGTCATCTCCATAAGGGACGCCATCTGTATGACCACGAATAGATATCTTATTGGGCATAGCTTCGATGACCTGTGTCACCTTAGAAATCAAAAGATAAGTGTCATCATACATGACCGCCTTACCAAGCGGAAACATTGAGCGCCCTGTTTGGTCAATAAGCTGGATACGTAAACCTTCATCGGTCATATCAACAATAAGGTTTTCAGCAAGGCCTTGTAGTAGCGGATCGCTCTGAATTGTTTCATAAAGCTTTTCAATGGCTTCTTTGAAGCGCTCTTCTTCGGCCTCGATTTCAGTAATAGAGGCTGCTTCCAAAGATTCAGCTTCTTCTACAACCTCATCTTTTGCCTCTGGGTTTTCAGAGTTTGATGCGTCCATGTTTCTATCTATGTTATCTTTACCTTCCATCGTAAAATCTGTGCCAATAGGCGTTAAATCTGACGTTAATTGACCTTCTTTTGAGAGTGATAACCCCCCCATAACTCCGCCACTTCCTGAAATGGATGTAGAGACTGCTGTAACTTTGAAATAATCTGCAATACCACTGAGCTGTTCTTTTGTGGTTACGTTTAATAGCCACAACAAAAGAAAGAATGCCATCATGGCTGTCACAAAGTCAGCATAAGCAACCTTCCATGCGCCGCCATGATGGCCACCTTCAATTTTATTGATTTTTTTAATAATAATTGGCGGTTTATCGTCAGCCATGCTCTTTTATAACTTATTATTCAGGGATTTTCTATACCTGAAAGCGTAATTCGCACTCACAAAAATATAGTTAAAATTTATTCTCTGTTATGGCCTATGTTCTGTGAGAGCTTTCCCATACGATTTACGAGCGTATGCATATTAATCATGTTAATAGATTTTTATGGTGTCATAATGCTTAATAAAATCTATATTACAGTATTAGTATAAATTAAGCTCTGTTCTTCTAGGTATTTAAATGAGTATGCATAACGAATATTTTGACACTGTACAGCTCATAGAGCGACTGCATCGTAATTTTCTCGATGTTTTAAAAGCTGAGCTTGAAACTTTGAATTTACAAGACATCAACAATATTCAAAGCCTCATATTATATAATATCGGATCCGATAATCTGACCATTGGTGAATTGACAATGCGCGGTTATTATCTGGGCTCAAATGTTTCTTACAACGTGAAGAAAATGGTTGAAAATGGTTATCTCCTTCAGGAGCGCTCACAGCATGATCGTCGTTCATTCCGTGTGCGTTTGTCTGAGAAGGGCTTAGAACTTAAAGAAAAAATTCGTCAAATGTTTGAGCGTCATGCTCAAGAACTCAATCATTTTGAGCTTAATCAAGACGCCATCGAGTCGGTCAATGAACGCTTAAAGCTGCTTGATCGTTTTTGGGCTGTTCGTGCTAACCCATCGGGTAAGCCGTTTTAATTTAAAATCTGTATTTTAGACCAACATTAAAAATGTGAGAGGCTGTTTCGATTTCAGTCTGATTTCCGAAATCTGTGGTGACTGACGCGTCTGTTGTGACAAAGTAACGATAGTCTGTCACGAG
>CAXRKA010000182.1:0-7893 GCA_964231155.1 Alphaproteobacteria bacterium
AAAGTTGTGGGTTGCTAGTGTACATATCGTTCTTGATGGGAGTGATTTCAATATCTGCATCTTCAAGGCGTATTAAAATTTCAGCATCATCAAGAAAGCCTTGTAAGACGTCTATAGGAATGTAGCGTTTAACCTTGTGAAAAGCGCTGACCATGGGGATGGTTTTAAATTTAACGGCTTCACATGAGCCGGGCCCTAGATCAATAATTGTCGGATTTTTGACTTGTGTAGATTGGACAATATCAAAAGCATATTTATCAACCATCTCAATTTCTGTATGGCATAAATAGTAATCAGGTGTTTTTAAACTAACCAAGTTCCAGGTGTGCGTACATGTTGTTGGGCAATCTACGTTTTCTGGAGGATCAGCATAAAGATAGGGGAGAATATAAATATCTTGATCGCCTCGAAGGAACGCCTTTGTGACGTCAGTAAAGCGCTTTAAAAAGTCCATACTGTTGTCTTGTGTATGCACTGGTGGTGGCGATATATCTTTAATATCTTTCATGCCTTTTAATGCCAGGTTGATCATTCATTTTCCCATACATAATTAAATTGCTTACGATATGCATCTCTAACATCAGTGTCATCCAATACAATGATTTTTGGGTTATCTTTCCAAAGGATAATTGCAAGTTTCTTGCCATAGATATAGAAAGGCACATTTGAATAGAGTGATTCACTGACTCTTTTATACTCAGCATAGTCAACTTTTTCGGGGTTTGGATCATCCTGTTTAATCAGACAACGACAAGTATAATTGCCCAGGCTTTCCATGCGTTGAATGTGTTTATCTCTGAAGCCGGGCGAAAAATGCTTTTTAAATGTATTCTCATCAATCCCATTGATCAATATTTCACCGCCGTATTTTTTAATCTCGAGATAAACATCATCAAAGAAATCGTCAAAAGATGTTGAACCATCGAATATTTTTACAAAGTCTTTGCGCTTTCTAACACCATCTTCAACAAACTCAATATCATGACGTGTAAAAGCCTGAACAATTGAGCTGGCATTCTTTGTGGTGGGGCGGTGTTTGCCGTTTTCAACATTGGCTATGGCTGTTTTGGACAGGCCTGCTTCATCGGCCAAGTCTTTTTGGCTCCAATCAAGTAGTGCACGTGCTGCGCGTATTTGTTCTCTAGAAATGTTCAATGTTGTATCCTGTTGATTCCTATCAAAAAAGCCATTTATCGGCTCCATTTATTAATGTAACCTTAACATACAGGGCGAATCTGCCATGTCAATACTTAAAAACAACTATTTTTTGCACTTTTGACAAGTTAACCCTTGACATCTTTGGTGGCGTTGTCATATATTGGCGTGTAAGTTGAATTTTTGACAAGTTTTTATATCATGGCAACACAAAAGACAATATCTGAGCAGCTAAGGGCTTATAATCGTATGCATCCACCACGCGAAGATGTTATTCTGCGTGTCCGTGATAACTGGGATATTTCTTATCAGCCAAGAGCTTTTATGGACTTTGACATCAAGCAAGATGCTGTTGAGAATTATCTGGCAAAGCGAGTGCATAACGATAACCGTCGTAAGGCATTCGCTTAATACAAACTCCACACACATCCTCTGGCCGCAAATCTAATATGGATTTTGCGGCATTTTTGTATCTATCAACCGTTTCAATGGCATAGGTTTTGCAAATTCTATCCTGTTTTCTTCTTTGAAAGAGGGGTAGTGATGAAAAAAAGACATAAAACAATTTTAGAACAACTCAAAGAATATTATAAACGTTATCCAGCAGATGACATTCTGGTTGCAGAATGTAGAGAGAAATGGGCTCTGCCTATTGAGCCACATCTGGCTATGGATTTGACGATTGATCAATCACGTGTTTCGGATTACTTGAAAACACGTGCACGCAATGATAATGCAGCTTAAAGTTAATCTTTAGATTGAATTTCTTTACGGACAGCGTCAGGCGTAATGTCTCGGCCTTCTTTGGCGAGCATATTGGCGGCTATGAGATATTTTTCGTTGTTGTCCATGTAGTATTGAATGGCTTCACGAAGCAGATAGCTGACTTTTCTGTCTGATTTTTGGGCCAACACCTGAAGGCGTTTATAAGTATCTTGCGGAATTTTGCAGGACACTGTTTTCATGGCTATGCCGCATCCTTATCGGAATCTTTTTCTTGTTTGCGCTCATCAAGCCATTTTTCCAACCAATGAATATTGTAATCGCCATCAATAAACTCTGGGTCATTGATGATTTCTTGGTGGAGAGGAATAAGTGTATGAATGCCTTCAATAACAAATTCTTTGAGACAACGATTAAGACGCATGAGACAGCTGTTACGGCTACGGCCATGAACAATCAGCTTCGCGATCATACTGTCATAGTTGGGTGGAATAGAATAACCATCATAAATAGCACTATCCACACGCACATTAAGGCCGCCAGGGAAGTGGCTTCGCTTAATCAAGCCTGGTGACGGCATAAAGTTCTCTGGATTTTCTGCATTGATACGGCACTCAATAGAGTGACCACGAATATCAACATCTTCTTGCTTGTAAGATAGTTCAATGCCAGCAGCCACACGGATTTGTTCACGAACAAGGTCAATACGCGTCACCATCTCAGTAACAGGGTGCTCTACCTGTAGACGTGTATTCATTTCCATGAAGTAAAATTTGCCATCTTCAAAGAGATATTCAATGGTCCCTAAGCCAACATAGCCCATTTCGGCACAGACTTGAGCAGAAAGATTACCAATATACTCACGTTGCTCTGCATTCAAGGCTGGAGAAGGGGCTTCTTCCACAACTTTTTGGTGGCTACGCTGTACAGAACAATCACGTTCACCGAGGTGAATGGCATTACCATGACGGTCACCAAGAATTTGAATTTCGATGTGGCGTGGTTTTGTCAGGAATTTCTCCATATAAACAGTATCATCACCAAAAGCCGCTTTTGACTCGGTGCGGGCTAAGCTCCAAGCGCTTTCAATATCATCGGCTGTTTGTGCGACCTTCATACCTTTACCACCACCACCGGCAGCGGCTTTGATCAAGACAGGATAACCAATCTCTTCTGCAACTTTTTTAGCATGATCAAGATCTTTTAATTCACCATCAGAGCCTGGAACCACAGGGATACCTAAAGCTTTCACTGTGTCTTTAGCAACAGTCTTATTCCCCATCTTTCCGATGATTTCAGAAGAGGGCCCAATAAACGTAAAGCCGTGCTCTTCAACCATGCGTGCAAAATCAGCATTTTCTGATAAAAAGCCAATACCTGGGTGAATAGCGTCTGCACCTGTGATATGAGCTGCAGAAATAATTGCAGGCATATTCAAATAGCTGTCTTTGGCTAAAGGCTTACCAATACATACGCTCTCGTCTGCAAGGCGTACAGCCATCGCATCAGCATCAGCAGTGGAATGCACCACAACAGTCTCAATGCCCATCTCTTGACAGGCTCTGTGGATGCGTAGGGCGATTTCGCCACGGTTTGCTATAAGTATCTTTTTAAACATGGTGTTATTATCAATCCAGTTATTGGAAAAAATTATTCAATGATCATCAGTGGTTCATTGAATTCAACGGGCTGAGCATCACTGACCAATATCTTGGATACTGTACCAGATTTTTCAGCTTTAATTTGGTTCATAACCTTCATGGCTTCAACAATGACGAGTGTGTCGCCTTCTTTGACTGTGTCACCAACACTCACAAATGGAGGTGAGTTTGGATCCGCTTGTAGATAGATTGTCCCAACCATTGGTGAGAGAACTGCACCTGGATGGTTTTCAGCACTATCTGATCCTCCTGCAGCAGGAGCGGCGGCTGTTGCAGCAGCAGGAGCAGCAATAGGGGCAGGGGCGGCTGCGGCAACCACAGGTCCTGAAGAACGGTTTACACGAATGGAGTGTTCACCTTCTGAAATTTCAATTTCGCTAAGATTGGTTTCATCCAATAGATCAGCAAGTTTCTTAATAGCGTCTTCGTCAATTGTTATTTTTGTCATCGTTCTTTATCTATGGTTATTATCAAAATCGGGCCTGAATCTATCAATTCTGGCTCACTCTGCCAAGCTCTTTTGTTCAGTTTCTTTATTCAAATATTTCATGACCAGAGAGGTCGCTGGGATAACAGGCGCTTCAACGGTTTGCGTGGTATCGTTGTTGAAATAAAATTTAATTTTATGGCGTGTTTCTGGCTCTAAAGTCTGACGAAGATCAATAAACATGATGTGTTCTGCACCAGGTTTAAGGAGTAATGTTTGATTGGCCGGGATAGAGATAAATGGAATCTCACGCATACGCAAAACGCCTTTATTATCAGCCTTAACAGTGTGAAGTTCATGGATATCAGCTAACTCTGATTCAACACGTAAGATTTTAATGTCTTGATCACTTGTGTTCACAAGGCGTGCATAGCCCGCGCTCACGCTACCTGTTGATTCACGGATAACAAGATTCTCAATACGAAGATCTTCAGCTAAAGCCATATGAGGTAGGCTTATAAGAAAGCAAAAAAGGCCGCAGAGCAGCCCTTTTCTTATACTTGAGAGACTATAAGGCACAGTCCTTAGCCTTCTTCACGTGCTTTTTGAATCAATGACTTCATGCGTGAATAGCCAATAGCACCAGGTACTTTCTCTTTGCCAATTACAAAGAATGGTGTGCCACGTGCGCCCAATTCACGTGCGAGATCCATGTTCTTCTCTAAAGCGGCTGAAACCACATCAGACTCTGCATCAATCTTAAGTTGTTCAAGGTCAAGGCCAATTTTTTGAGCAAGCTCTTCTAGAATTTGGTCATTAAGGCGTCCACGGAAGGACATAAGCTCAGTATGGTATTCTAGGTACTTGTCCTGCATGTTCGCAGCCAATGCAAAGCGAGCAGCTGTTTCAGAGCTTTCAGAGAGGATAGGGAGCTCTTTGAAGATAAAGCGAACCTTGTCATCTTCTTCGATAACACGGTTCACGTCATTGATAACACGTTTACAAAAACCACAGTTATAATCAAAGAATTCAACAATAGTGACATCTGGGTTATCAGAGCCAAGTTTAGGTGTCATAGGATAGTCATAAAGGCCATCAGGAATTGTTTCCAGGCGACGATCAACCTTGGCTTGGCGTTCAGCGTCTTCTTGGGCTTTTTTATTTAGTACATCAATAATAACGTCAGGGTTATTTTTAATGTAGTCCTCAACGATTTCACGAATGGCATTCTTTTCTGTTTCTGTCATAAGAAAGCCAGAGTTATCTTGTGCTTGAGGTGCTGAGATAGCAATTAAACTCGCTAATCCAATGGCAAATAATCCGGAAAGCAACTTCAACTTCATAGGTGTATATCCTTTGTTTTTTTGATTGTGTTCAGACTATAACACTACATTCGTCTACAAGACAAGTAGGTTTACGGGCCCAATGTATAGTCGGTGTTAACCACGTCCTTATAGGGAACTCTTTCCAGTAAATAACCACTTTCTATAAGTGCTGGTAGCGTATTATCCCATAGCTCTTCAGATAAATAGAGAGAGTCTGGATAGGTTTCTTTATCGAGGAGAAGTTTGATCGGGGCTTTAAGCTGGTCATACGTATATTCAGGATAGGCTTGTTGGGCAACCCGAACGGCAATAAGAGGGTCTGTGTTAAAAGCAATAAGGGCGTTATTGAGTGCTTTGGTGAAGTTTTCAACGATACCTGGATTACGGCCAATGCGATCGGTGTTAGCTGATAAAACAATATAGGATTTTTTGCCAAGAAATTGATCAAAGGCAAAAGAGCGGAATAAAGTTTGTTCATTGATGATTTGGCTCAACATGGGTTCTGTACCAATGGCTAAATCAATCTTGCCATCGGTCAACATCATATGTTGGTCACTCGGCGCTATATCATCAGCATTAACACTCTCAAATAAATTACTGTTTTGGCGCATGAGCGTCATAAAGTGGAATGTGAGGCTATGTGTATCAGGGAAAAGGCCTATATTCTTGTCTTTAAGAGCATTCAGATCAGCCATCATCTTGAGGTCACTCTGATTGGTATAGCCATAGTATGCTGTACCCTGTGTAAGAACGCCTAGAATTTGGATGGGGAAGTCATATTCTTGGGCGATGGTCGGGAACAAAGGGTAAGAAAGGGCAAAGTCAATTTCACCTTCTTTAAGTGCATCTGTCATGACCAGAGTATCGTTAAAGTGCTCAACAATGACGTTAAGCCCTTTGCGTTTGAAATAACCATTCTCCATGGCTGAAATAAAGGGGAGATAGTGCACAGCAGGCTCAAGTTTATAAACCCCTACAACAATAGGTTCACCTCTAGCTTTTATTGAGGTTGGTTTTATTACTACAAGAGAGAATACAGTTAATAATGCCAGTAGAGAAAAGTATAAGCGCATGTGTCTAACCTTTATTTTTTCTATTTTTTATCAATAGTAGCAAATCTTGTGCCCTTTGGTGCCCAGCCGATTTTTTATCAAGGGCTTGTGTGGCCAATTGGGCTTGCTGCGTGGCAAATACAAAATCATTTATAAGAAAAGCTTCTTCGGCAAGATGAAGCTTGGCAAGGCCATCACTGCCCTTTCGGCCATAGGCTGTTGCGAGGAGGCGATGAAGACGTGGAGAGCGTCTTTCATAGCTTGTTGCCTCAATAAGATTGCGAATGGCCAAATCAAGAACACCATTGTCTTGTCGCGCTAATAAGGCTTGTGCATAGGCTGTTTTAATGAGGCCATTTCTATGGTTGGTACTGATGTTATCAACGGCTAGTTTATAGGCCTCTACAGATTCAGGGATATCTCCATTCTCAAACAGGATTTGTCCTTTGAGTTCATGAAAATAGGGATTTTGAGGCTCTCTACGAATAAGTTGGTCTAAGTATTGTAGCGCTTCATTGGTGATGCCACGTCGATAAGAGGCGATAGCGCGTGCGTATAGGCCTTCAATGGTGTTGTCGTTGCTGTATTCTCTCAATGCACGATCCGGTTCTACATACCCCACAATTTTTGCACGCATTCGCGCAAACTTATCTTGTAAATCTTCTGGGAGCGGTGTGTCATACTCAGCACGCTGGCTAGCTATAGCTTTAACCGTCTCTACACGTTCAAAGGTAATAGGGTGTGTACGAATATATTCTGATTGCTGGCTTTCGGGGAGAAGCTCTTGCTTTGCAAGTTTTTCTAAGAAGGTTTCTAAACCTTTTGCACTATAGCCAGAGGCTGCAAGATAGCGTAGGGCTGCTTGATCGGCTGATGCCTCAAAGCCACGGCTATGCTTTAAAATAGTACGGCGGCCAATTTCATTGCCGCCCAGTAATACGCCACTAGCAGCTTCGCCGCTGCCACTGGCAACGGCAACGGTTGTTGCAAGGATAGTTGAGAGAACGGTTTGTAATGAAGCATCTTTATAGCTGTCTCTAAAGCGCACAAGGTGCCCGCCTGATATATGCCCAGCCTCGTGGGCAATAACGCCAATCAATTCACCAATGTTATCCGCTTCCATAATCAAGCCTGCGTTTAGAAAGATGTTCTGGCCGGCAGCTACAAAAGCATTAATAGCGTTGTCTTGGACAAGAATAATTTGGACCTGACTTGGATTGAGCCGGGCGTTTCTGAGAATAGGGGCAGACATCTCCATAAGGTCAATCTCAATTTCAGCATCTCTAATAATAGTTTGCGCAGAAACAGATGTCGTGTTGAGAATGAAAAAAAAAGCAAGAATAAGTAGACTCAGGTATTTCATGACATCATCTTATATTGGCTCAGTGATAAAGGCCATGGAAAAAAGGCACATCCTAAGATGTGCCTTTTAATGTCCTTAACAGAAAATGAAATTACTTTTCAATAAGTTAGAATCCGTTCTTAAAAACCTACATAAGTAATTTCTACTATTTTTCTGTACCTAGTAAAAACTTCCGCGTCCCAACGCT
>CAXRKA010000183.1:0-8577 GCA_964231155.1 Alphaproteobacteria bacterium
TTCATTCTGGCTTTACCTTGGATCACACGGCCAGTCAAACAACGGCCAAGATAAGGGTCAGAGTCAAGTAGTGTTGCCAACATAGCAAAGGGTTTATCAACATCACCCTGAGGGGGTTCAACATGATCTAAAATCACATCCAATAAAGGTGAAAGGTCTTTTTGCTCATCACCGAGTTCTTTCACGCACCATCCATCACGCCCAGAAGCATAAAGGATAGGGAAGTCCAATTGTGCGTCTGAGGCATCCAGAGAGACAAAGAGATCAAAGACCTCGTCAACCACTTCTTCTGGGCGGCCGTCAGGGCGATCAATTTTGTTAATGATCACGATAGGACGTAGATTTTGTTTCAATGCTTTGCCTAAGACAAACTTTGTTTGTGGCATAGGCCCTTCAGCAGCATCTGTGAGAAGAATAACACCATCAGCCATATGTAGAACACGTTCGACCTCGCCACCAAAATCAGCATGGCCTGGTGTATCAATAATATTGATGCGTACATCTTCACCATTGTGTTTCCATTGTATCGATGTTGGCTTGGCTAAGATTGTAATGCCACGTTCTTTTTCAAGATCGCCTGAGTCCATGATGCGTTCATCAATCTTTTGATTTTCGTGGAATATACCACTTTGTTTCATAAGGCTGTCGATAAGCGTGGTCTTGCCATGGTCAACGTGAGCAATGATGGCTATGTTGCGTCTATTATTTGTCATGAGTATAAAACTTTCTTAGATTGTTTTTTATGGTGCAAGATCTACACAATTTGTGCAGCTTATAAAAGAAAAAAAGACGTCTTAATACCTAGATATTTCTATCGTTTATTCGATTTTTGATTTGTCTTTTTACTCGTCTTTTTATTTGACTTTTTAATTGAACTGGGGCGTTGATTTGGTTTTTTATTGGCTTTTGTATTTTTCTTTTTAAATCCACCTTTGGTTTTAGGAGCAGATTTTTCAAAGTTTTTCTTTTTCTTTTTCTGTTGGCCTTTATTGTTTGCTTTAGAGTTGGTTTTCTTGCGTTTATATCCAGTGGATGAGGTTTTTTTACTATTGGTCTTCTTTTGAGGTTGAGACTGTTTTTTCTGTTCTGGATTGATTAGTTTTTGGATCTCTCCCCACATTTTTTTATCGTGGGGCGCAACAAAAGATAGAGCTTCACCCTTAGCGCCATTTCGAGCAGTGCGTCCAATACGATGTATGTAATCTTCAGGCACTTGTGGTAAATCATAGTTGATAACGTGCTCAATATGGGGAACATCCAAACCCCGCGCAGCCACATCTGTGGCAACTAAAACACGAAACTTATAATCATGTAAATTTCTCATGACGCGTGTGCGCTGGTTTTGACGCATATCACCATGGAGTGCATCGGCATCAAATCCATCACCTTTAAGTCTCTTTTTTATTCTTTCAGCACCGTGTTTGGTTTTCACAAAAACAATAACGGTTCCTTGGCGCTCTTTGAGTTGGGCGACCAATTGAATATATTTATCTCTTTGATCGATCAAAACAGTGTCTTGGGTAATATTTTGAGGGATATTGTTTTTCGTTTCAACGGCAATGCGTTGAGCATTGTTCAGGTATTTTTGTGAGAGTTGAACAATGCTTTTTGGCAAGGTGGCTGAAAAAAGAAGAGTTTGGCGTTCTTCTGGAATAAATTCTACAATTTTGTCTAATTGCTTTCCAAACCCCATATCCAACATACGGTCTGTTTCATCGAGAACGAGAAAGCACGTTTGCGATAAATCCAATGTGCCTTTCTCCAGATGATCATTCATACGCCCTGGCGTCCCAACAATAATACGTGGCTTTTTCTTAAGTTGATTAAGTTGTTTGCTCATTGACTCGCCACCAATAATAAATGCTGTTCTCAAATGATTTTGATGGCCCAGTATATCGTGTATGACGCCCATGATTTGTTTAGCTAATTCACGTGTTGGTGTCAGTATAAGTGCTGTCGAATGATCAGAACGATTGAGGATTTCAACCAAAGGAATAGAAAAAGCGGCTGTTTTGCCAGTGCCCGTTTGAGCCGAACCCAATATATCACGGCCTTTCAAGGCTATTGGAATAGATCGTACCTGGATCTCCGTCGGTGTTTTGTAGTTCATTTTTTCTAATGACTTGAGAAGGGCATCAGAGAGCTGAAAATTCTTAAATGTGGTCAATGTTTCATTCCTTGTGTTCAAGTCGCTATGCATGACAGGTTAGGGGCACTTTGTCAAACTATCTTTGCTTTTCTAGAAAGGCCATTGCCTTGCCATATTGAGAGATGTATGATCAATCCAGTTGGAAAGAATAATTCTATGATTTTTACGAGTTTTTTGGGGTCTTTATTGGGCTTTATTATTATTGGTATGTTGTCTGCCACGCAGCGCAAGACAACACCGCATGATTATCTGGTTGCTAGTGGTGAGGTAAAGCCGTGGATGGCTGGCCTCTCAGCGTGCTCATCTTTAGTCAGTGGAGGCTCTCTCATCGGTATTACAGGCTTTGTTTATATGACAGGTATTGCCGGTGCTATGATATATTCTGGGTATATTCTCTTCCCCTTTATTTTATGGTACTGCACACCGATTATTCAGGCTAAATCAAAAGAAAAAAAACTTCATACCTTCTCAGCGCTCTTGGCGCGTTGGCAAGAGCGTGAGATGAAATGGGTGCGCTTGCTCTCTGCAGTGATGATTATTTTTATGTTGAGCATCTACGCTGCGGCACAGCTCAAGGGGGGCAGTAAAGCGCTCAATGTGATTCTTGGCTGGGATATAAATGCTGGCGCTTTTGTTGGTGCCATTATTGTTCTGGCTTATTGTTTTGCCGGAGGTATTCGTGCATCAATATGGACAGATAGTGCACAAACCATTGTAATGGTCTTGGGTCTTGGGCTTTTAGTCTCTACTGTTTTGTCTCATGTTGGCGGTTTCGGGACATTGATTGATACCCTCAACGCAGATGATCCATCTCTTCTCAATCCTTTGGCGGGCGAATACAATTATGGTTTTGGATTGTTTTTTATGGGCTGGATCTTTGCTTTAATATTTGGGTTGTTGGGGCTTCCACATGTTATGATCCGATTTATGACGGTGAATGATCCTAAAGATGCACAAAGAACCGTACCCTGGATGATATCATTTGTTATCATTATCAGTGCACTGGTTGTTATGGTTGCTTTGTTGGCACGTGCTGTTGTGCCGCCAGCGGATTTTGATGCGGAGCTTATTATGCCAATTCTTGCGCAAAGCTATATGTCAGAAGCGGTAGTGGGTTTGATGCTCGCAACAATCTTTGCCGCAACAATCTCGACATCTGACTCTTTAATTTTAAGCTGTTCGGCAGCTATCACACGGGATCTTGTGGTGAGTGACCTGAGAGAGAGTTATCGTTGGGCTAAGATTGGAACTATTATTTCTACAGTCATTGCTTTACTGATTACACTTTATGCGCCTGGCAATGTCTTTAACTTGGTGATGTTTGTTGTCTCAGCCCTGGGCTCATCGTTTACACCATTGCTGCTGGTGCAGATATTTGGTGCGAAACCATCTCAGTCGACAGCGCTTACCATGATGCTGAGTGGTTTATTCGCCGCTTTAATTTGGCGTTTGTATGGAGATTATCAAGCAATTCCAGAAGCGCTTCCAGGTGTAACTGTCAGCTTTTTTAGCTATGGCTGTGCATGGTTGGTAAAAAAGATAAAAACTTCAGAATCTTGATTACGAGCGTATATGAAGATAAAAGATAAAATTGTTATTAGATGTTTTTTTACTGAGCAGAACGTAACATCCACCCATGAAAAAGTTGTCACGTCGTTTGTTTATAAAAACGGCAACAACAGGCTTGGCTGCTTGTGTTGTTGCAGGAAAGGCACCTTATGTCTGGGCTAAAAAAGCGCGCCCTAAGTTGCGTGTTTTAGGTACCCACGTAACTTTACAAGAACCGTTACGCGAAAGAGCACAAAAAGAGCTGGGCATAGATATTCAGTATTTTCCTGGTGGCAGTGCACAGATCCTTCAACAAGCAGCATCTGATCCTCAAACATTTGATCTATACGAGCAATGGTCAAACAGCATCAACGTACTTTGGCGTTCTGGATCTATCCAGCCAATCGAGACAGAGCGTCTGAAATACTGGGAAGAGATTAATGGTTTGCCCAAAACAGGAAAGGTCACACCTGAGGCAAAGATAGGCGCTGGTGACTCCCCACATAAGATTATCTATGTGCAAGATGATGGGAACTTGAGTTCACAGCCAACGGGAAAAATAAGCTTTATGCCCTACGTTCATAATACGGACTCTTTTGGCTATGATACACGCGTTATTCCGCGTGGCATTCCTTATGAAACAGAAAGCTGGGGTTGGCTTTTTGATGATAAATATTCTGGCAAAGTAGGTTTAGTCAATGCGCCTACGATTGGTATTTTTGATGCTGCTTTAGCAGCACAAGCTAAAGACAAAATGACATTCAAGGATATTGGCAATATGACACATGCTGAGGTTGATCAGTTGTTTGATATTTTGATAGAGCTGAAGCAAAAAAGACATTTTGGGGGCATGTGGAATTCTGTGCCTGAGTCGGTTGATTTCTTTACATCGGGGCGCACTGTTATATCAAGTATGTTCTCACCAGGCGTTTCGGCACTCAATGGCCTTGGCCATCCAGTGGTCTATGCTGCACCAAAAGAGGGTTATAGAGCATGGTATGGCGTCATGTGTTTGTCTTCAGCTGCACAAGGATACGTCAAAGATGCGGCCTATGATTACATGAACTGGTGGCTATCAGGTTGGCCTGGTGCCTTTATTGCACGCCAAGGATATTACATATCAAATCCTAAGCGATCACAGCCATTTTTATCAGATAGCGAGTGGGACTATTGGTACGCAGGCAAGCCAACGGCAGTTGATCTTAAAGGGACTGATGGACGTATATCTGTTAATGCGGGCTCTGTAAGAAATGGAGGGTCTTATGAGAATAGATTTTCCAATGTTGCTGTATGGAACACCGTTATGGATACCTATGAGTACAGTTTAACGCAATGGCATGAATTTATTTTATCGTAAGCAAGGCTGAAAACATTGAATATATTAGGACAGTTTTTATCACAGTTTAAGATTAGGACACAAATTTTGGTTGGTGTTGCACCAATCATTATTGCTCTATTTGTAACGTATTATATTTCTGATCAAAACTTTAGAGCTTTTAAATCGAGTTTGGCTCAACAAAACAATGCCTCACGTAGTGCGCTCTTGCTCTCTGATCTGGATACACAAATTGCCAAAATTCAGCGTGGTATCTTTGTGTACTCTCAAATGGGGTATAGCGGTGTTAAAAGAAAGATCTATTATACAAGAGATATCATTGACGATCTGCTTGTCGATGCTGAGCCTTATATTCAAGAACAAGGCCCCATGTTCCAGGAAGATTTTGGACGATTAAAAGAGCACTATAATCGCTACAATGAGAGTTTTGATGCTTTTGCCCAGCAAAAAGAAGAGATTTCTACGATTTCTGAGCAGCAAATCTTTCCACGTCTCTACAAAATCACAGAAACTTTGGTAGAACATACTAAGACTCTAAAAGAGCGTGGTGATTTGCAAGGCGCACTTATGGTTAAGAACGCTAAAGCTGGCCTTTACAAGAATATTATATTGGTCCGTTCATTCATTTTTATTCCAGATAACACAACAGTCAAAAGCGTGAATGATAATATGGGTGTGGTTTTAGATTTGGTCAAAGAAGACCCTGAGCTTCAATATTTGACAGAGGATATTAAGAGCATACAAGTCGATTTGAAGAGCCTTTTTGCAAAGAAAAGAACAAATATTTACTTGTTAAATGTTGTTTTGGCGGGAAGTTCGGCCGAGATTGATAACCTATCAAATAGTTTGCGCTCTAATGCATCGGATCAAGTCAATGAAATTAACCGATATATCATCATGCGCCTGGATCAGACCAGGAACTTTTATGAGTATATTGCCTTGTCAGCTCTGCTTCTCAGTCTTCTTTCTGCATGGTTGGTTTCAAGTGGCATTTCAGGGCCCGTTAAAGAGATCACAGATACATTTGACATTTTAACGGCGGGTGAGCTTTTAGGTGAGGATATTCCCGGCTCAAAACGACGTGATGAGGTTGGCCGTTTAGCTAAGTCGGCTGATGAATATAAGCAAATGGTCAATGTTTTGAATGCCGCTAAGGAAGAATTGAGAGCAGCAAACCGTGATTTGAAAGTCAAGAACTCAACACTTGAAGAGTTTGCGAAGATTGCGGCACATGACCTGAAAGAACCCATTCGAAATATCCACTTAACGGCTGACATGATTAAAGAAGATCATGGTGATGATCTGTCTGAAGATGTGAGTGACAAATTAGATAAGATTTCTCAACAAAGTCAACGGCTCAAGGCATTGGTCACAGACCTACTGCTCTATTCCCGTTTTGGCGTTGAAAAAGAAAACATCAAAATCCTCTCGGTTAAAGATGTTGTCGAAAAAGTTAAAGAGGTGATCGGTGAGCGTATAGATAGCAGTGTCAAAGTGGTTGTTGAATCAAGAATTCCTGATATTCAAGCCTCTGAAGAAAAGATTTCAGCTATCTTTAGAAACCTGATTACCAATGCGATCAAATATAATGACAATAAGAAGAAAATTATTGTGATTGGCTCTAAGCCATGTGATGTAAAAGGAAAAGTAATCATTTTTGTAAAAGATAATGGTATTGGTATTGAAGAGCGTCATCAAAAGCGAGTCTTTGATATCTTTAAACGCCTTCATCACCGTGATCAATATGGTGGAGGAACAGGTATGGGGTTATCAATTGTTGATAATGCTATTAAATCTATGGATGAAAGCATATGGATTGAAAGCGAGCTTGGATCAGGAACAACATTCTATTTTACAGTAAGAAGGAGCAGCTAATGAGCAAAAGCATTTTAATTGTTGAAGATAACCCAACAGATTTTCTTATGATGAAGCGTGGCTTTGAGAAAGTTGACGCAGATTATGAGATCACCCATAAGGAAGATGGTGATCAGGCGATTGCTTATCTTGAAGAGTTTAGAAAAGACAAGGGTCTTAGTATCGATGGCATTATTCTTGATTTGAATATGCCGGGTACAGATGGACGTGAAGTTCTTGTCAATATCAAGGATGATGACTCAACAAAGATGATTCCAACACTTGTCTTTACATCATCAAATGACCCAAGCGATGTTGAGCGCTCTTATGATGATGGCGCCAATACGTACATTCCTAAGCCTATGGAAATTAATGGCTATAACGACATTATATCCATGATCCATGATCTATGGTTTGAAGATTAAGCGTTGTGATCTAGAGCTTTTTGTTTAATGTCTCTGACACCTTCATAAAGATGAATTAAATCATCTTTAGAGTGGCAAACAAAGCAATCTCTTTTATTCATTTTATAGGGTGGTAAAGGCAGAGGAGTCCTGCCAGGCACTGCTTTGGAGATCCTAACCTGTGGTGTTGAGTCACTATTCTCATCTTGTGGGAGTGCAATATCTGTAATCTCAAAGCCAATGGCTTGAATGAATTTTATTGTTGCAGTGACCCAATCTTTTTCTAGAAAAAATCGATCAAATTCAAGTTGCTGATTTTCTTCAACACTGAGTGTTTTTTGAGGATTATCTTTCTTGTTTTCTAGCCTTTTGATACGACGTACTAGGATCCCATATTTCTTAGGAGATAGACCAACCCCCAATTCTGTAATAACCCGGGCATGATGCATCATGTCCGATTGATTAATAGCAAAGTTATACATGGCCTTAAAAAGTGAAATATTTCTAAGGTGTTGGGTGCCGTTTACAAGTGTTTCTTCGATCTTTGTACAATCCTTACGCCTTGTCTCAGTGTCGCGAGATAAATGCGCTAACCTTATAAAGCCTTGTCTTTTATTGTCCTCATCTAAGAACATGGTTTGTGTATAATTCTGATGACCGTTTTTGCTCTTTAGCCAGTATTCAACAACAAAGTTGAAGAGGATAGTATTCCCCACCCAGTTTGATTTTTGGCGTAGTTCTTTTTCCCATTTTTTGAGGGCACGATAATCATCAAGATCCCCCCAGTTTTCATGCATGATGGATGTAAGAGATTTTTTTCCAGATTGAATGTCTGCTATAAGACTTTCAGGAATCTCCAAGGGCCGTGTTGAAAATGAAGGTTGTGAAATATCCATGTCTATGACTTAACATAAACATCATATTCTGTCACTTGATTTTACAATTTATGAGATTAGGTAAGTTTTACTACATTATCATTTTGTGGTGCGGAGCGTTTTTTTATGCTGGAGCGGTTCACGTCTTCATACTCCCATAGCAAAGATAAATCATCGAGATAATCACTCCGCTCAAAGTTGAAGTAATTAATTGATGTGTCACGGGAGTTCACATAGTTGATAAATTCTTTTGGGAAGGCGGCTTTGGGCGCTTGTAGGCCAAAAGCAACAAGAAGCCTAGCGATGAAAGCAGGGCTGGTTTCCATGGTGTCTGCTGTTAGCTCAATGGACTGACGTATACGGTCCGCCTGACGAGTGTCCTGTACTTTGCTCATGCTGCGCACAAAAGCT
>CAXRKA010000184.1:0-7954 GCA_964231155.1 Alphaproteobacteria bacterium
GACACAAAAGAGGCCTTAAAGTGCGCCGTTAAAGCCTACCAATATGATCCAGAATTTGTTCCAGCCTATGTTGTGGCCATTAAAGCGCTCATAGCGGAAGATAAAAAACGCCAGGCCCGCAAAACAGCACTTTTATCTTGGGAAAAAGCGCCCCACCCAGATCTTTACGAGTTTTGGTGTCAATTGGGTCCAACACACCCATTAGAGCGTATGGAGTGGGTTGAAAAATTGGTCGAACAAAACCCCAATCGCTACCAAAGTCATATTGCTATGACCAAAAGTGCGCTTGATGCTAATCTTTGGGGTGTTGCGCGGACGCACTTACAATATGCCGAGGCCACTGAGCCACGCCAGGGCACATATAAGCTTTTGGCTAAGCTTGAAAAGCTTGAAGGTAAAAACCCAGAAAAAGCGACAGAATGGTTAGAAAAAGCGGCCAACGCAGGACCAGATAAAACATGGATCTGTACACAAACGGGTGAGACGTTTAATCAGTGGCACCCTATTCAGCCTTTAACAAAAGACTTCAATACTATTATTTGGGATGTTCCACGCTATCGACAGCTGACCCCGATAAACACTTAAAGATATAAAGCAAACTTACATGTCCGATTATATAATTCCTGAAAATATCCCGTCTGCTGCGGATATATTACATTTTGTTGAGCGCGCAAAGAAAAGTATCAAAAAGACAGATATTGCCAAGCATTTTGGTATTAAAGGCAATGACCGTATTGGCCTTAAACACCGCCTCAAACAAATGGTTGAGCAAGGTGACCTTATTCAGGGTTCTCACCGTAGTTTTTCAATTCCTGAGCGCTTACCGCCGGTTATCACTGCTCTTGTTGAGAGTGTTGACCAAGATGATGTCGCTATGGCCAAGCCATTATCTTTAGACCACTTGGATGCGCGGGCAAAAGAAACACCGATCACAGTTTTACCAGCTGAAACTCTTAAGCATGATGTTAAAGCCCAAGACCGTGTACTGCTTCGTGTTCATAAAAACGAAGATGGCGCCTATGAGGGCTTGATTATTCGCAGAATGCCGGCAGAGTCCTATAAAAAGCAGAATGGTTTTATTCGCTTTAAGGGAAAACGCGTCGTCTTCTATCCGACAGGCCGCGAGAATAAGCAACCAATTACGGTAACACCTGAGGCCGATGTCCAAATTAAGGATGGTGATTTTGTGTCTGTTGTTTGGCCAGATCAAGACTCTAAGCCGCAAATAGAAGAGGTTTTGGGGCATGAAGATGACGTGAATATTGTCTCCCTTATTGCTATTCACAACCACGGTATTCCACAAATTTTTCCAGAAGATGTTGTCCTCGAGGCAGAAGCTTCTGAGAACGTTGATTTAGGCGAACGTGAAGACCTGCGTGATACCCCATTGATTACGATTGATGGTGCTGATGCGCGTGACTTCGATGATGCTGTTTGGGCGAAGGCCGATAACAATGAACACAATGCAGTCGGCTTTAAAATTATTGTGGCAATTGCCGATGTTGCCCATTACGTGAAACCCAATAGTGCCCTGGACCGTGAAGCCTTGCGTCGTGGAAACTCGAGTTACTTCCCAGATCGTGTTGTACCCATGTTGCCAGAGAAACTCTCCAATGGGCTCTGCTCTCTTGTTCCAAATGAAGACCGTGCCTGTATGGCTGTTAAAATGACGATCAATGGGTCTGGTCAATTGGTCAGGCATCGTGTTGTACGTGGGCTTATGCGTTCACATGCCCGCCTCACCTATCAAGAGGCACAAAAGGCATTGGATGGTGAACCAACACAAAACGCACAACCGGTTCTGCAATCGACATTAAAGCCCCTTTACCGGGCTTATAAAGCGTTGTTAAGAGCAAGAGAAGAGCGCGGCACAGTCGATTTTGATTTTCCAGAGCGCAAGGTTGAGATTAAAGACGGACGTGTTGTGGATGTCTATGAGGGTGAGCGTTTGGATGCGCATAAGCTCATTGAAGAAATGATGATTTTAGCCAATGTTGCTGTGGCAAAAGCCCTAGAGAAAGTCAAACATCCCCTTATTTACCGGACACATGGACGCCCAGATGGATCAAAGCTCCAATCGACAAAAACCGTTTTGAAAGAGCTGGGTTTTGATTTGGGCGAGATTAAATATGGCATTCACCCGAAAGACTTGGGCAGTGTTTTAAGTAGCGCTCAGGGCCAATCACAAGAACATCTAGTGCAGACACTGATTTTGCGAACTCTGGCTCAGGCAGAGTATAGTTCGAAAAATATAGGCCATTTTGGTCTGGCCTTGGAATCCTATGCGCATTATACATCCCCTATTCGGCGCTATTCTGATCTGATTGTTCATCGTGCCCTTGTCCGGGCATTTGATTTACCTGGATATGAAACAGATGGTTTAACAGATGATGCTGTGCGTGAGTTGGAAAACATGTCAAAGCATATATCAGAGACAGAACGACGTTCCATGCTGGCAGAGCGGGAAGCGATGGATCGTTATTTGACCATTTATATGCAAGGGAAAATGTCGGAAGAGTTTCAGGGTCGCATCAGTGGTGTCAATAAATTTGGATTATTTGTGCGCATCGATGTGATTGGTGCCGAAGGCTTGGTTCCTATTCGTACCCTGCATGATGATTATTACATATACGACGAAACGCGCCATGTTCTGATTGGCCGTCGTCACCGCAAGACTTATCGTTTGGGCGCAGAGGTGAGAGTTAAACTCGTAGAATGTAATGTTTTAACCGGGCAAATGCGCTTTTCTATCCTCTCGGCCAAAACATTTAAAACAAAAAAGATGGATAAAAGGCTCTCTGATCCCAAGAAAAAACGGAGCTCTTCACAATCTAAACACCCCAAGAAATCGGGTGCACGCCGAAGAAAAAAACGCTAATTATCCTTGACAGAATGGTTTTATACGCTACCTTGACACTCCAGTAGAAACACAGTTTAATAAGACATAGAGATAGTGTTATGGCGAAAAAAGGACCAAGAGAACAGATTATACTTGAAGGTGAAGGCGGACACCGCTACTACACGTTCAAAAATAAAAGAAACACAACAGATAAGCTTGTTTTACGTAAGTACAATCCTAAAACGCGTAAGCACGAGGAGTACAAAGAAGGCAAAAACAAGTTTAAGTAAACAGCTTCACACAATAAGCCCTCATTCGTGAACAGGGGCTTATAACATAATAAAATCACGCACACACACACACTAAAAAAGGGGCAGTTTCTGCCCCTCATTTTTATTCTCAAAGTATTATTTTTATTATCAGAGGACTAAAGCCAGATCAGGGCTTATTCCGGAGATTTTCTCTTTTAATATCTTATCAAGTTGTTTTGATCCCCCCTCTCCAACAGTAGCAAAACATACCGCTGCTGAACTCTCGATAAAGATGCGAGAAATTTCGGACTTTTCTCCATGAAGTTTCTTCATGAGATTAATAACGAAAAGAAGAGCGACTTGTTCGTGTACTTCTTCTTCCTTACTAAAAGGACACTCTTTAAGCTTTTCTTTAAGCAATGGAATGATTTCATTTACTACTGGTGTGGGGCTCTGAGAAATGTCATGAGCATTCCTTTGAAATTCTGACATTGCTGATTTTATAACTTTGTCTCTATCTTGTTCTTTTTTAATAGAGTTTTTTATAAATCTGTCCATTTCACTGTCAAAGATGTTCTCTTTATAATCATTATTTCGAATAGCCTGATTTATAATACGGTAGGCAATTTGCTCATCGGAGATTTCAACATCTTTGACCCCTAAAAGAAGCTGAATCTGTGGAATAACAAATTCTTCATAGACAATTTCAGGGATGGATTCTTTACTTTCACTATCCTTAAAAAAATTGGCAGCAAGATCTCTATCATAATGGGTTAAGGTTGTCTTTACAGGTTCTTTTAAAGAGCGAATAAGCAATGCATGCGCCTCACGGAACAATGGTTTATCTTCGAGGCCCAATTTTTCAAAAGCCAAGAGGTCGGTATTGTGTGTCATTTTCGAATCTACCAATTTTGTTGATACGTTCAATATGCATCCATAATAACACAGACACACATTATGTCAAATAAATTGGGGGCTAAAAAGGGGATTTAATCGTGTGTGAAGCCGGGGGAATAACTGGCGGCGGAGGATGACCATACAATCGCTTCCATAAGGCGATCCAAACGCTGGTCAAGAATATTTGATCCACCCCCAAACATGTCCTTTGCGAGGCTGTAAAACATCACAATATGTAGAGAATATTCATCATAGCCCATCAGTGTATCAAGGGCCTTAATGAGAGCGATATGCCAGCTTAAGAAAAAAACCTTTTCTTCTATCACAAAGTCTCGCCCCATCTCTTTTTTAATTATAGAAAAAGGTGAGCTCTCATCAATATCTATATCATTTTTATTTTCTTCTATGATCAACCCATGGGTTTTATCAAGCGCTGTTTGGTATTCCTCTATTCCCTCAACGAGTTTTTGTGTAAGTGCGCGTATAGAAGGGTCTAAGGAGGCATAATCGATATTTTTATTACGAACAGGATAACTGACCATACAGGCGGCGACAAACGCGTCTGTTACACCGGCATCCTTAGCTTCTGATAATAGCTGAATTTGTGGTAAAATAATATTTTCATAAAGCAAATAATCAGAATCTCCATCGGCATCATTTGTTTTAAGGATTTGCTTTATACTCTCAATATCAGGGGTATTGGCAGGGCTTTTAATAAATTTCACGAGGGTACGGTGCGCCTCACGCAGTAACGGAGCATCACTAAGGCCTGTATTATCAAAGCTGTATTTATTATTATTCATCGTTATACTCTATCAAGATATATGGTTATGTCAAAATTTTTATCTTGTTTTTGGAGATATGGATATTAGAGCTTCGTTACCATTTCATGTTATGCTTGGATCTATAATTTAACTCTCAAAACCCCAATGCCTGATCTGCGCTTAACTATTCTCGTAACTTTTTATAATTTTGAACCCTATGTTCAAGATTGTTTGGCATCTATTCTAAAACAAAAGACACGGCATGCTTATAAGATCATCTGTATTGATGATCATTCAGAAGATAACACATGGGGGTATCTGAATGCTTTTCAGCAGAAATTTCCAGATAAGATAGAGATCTATCGCACGGAAAAGAATCAAGGCAGCGGTCGATCTGCAATATTTTCTATTCGCCCAGAGGTTAAAACGGATTATTTAACTTACCTCGATGGGGATGATTTTTGGCACAGTGATGATAAGCTTGAAAAGCAAATTAATTTTCTCGATGAACATCAAGATTACGTTGGTACAACACACCGCTCTCTTGTTCTCAAAGACCAAATCCAAGAATCAAATATTTGCGGACAATTCCCCGTTAATGCATGGACGATTAAAGAACTATTGGAGCATGAAGCGGCATTTTATTGCCATACAATCGCCTATATGTGGCGCAATATCTATCTCCAAGAGGATGGTTTTTGCCTTCCTGAGGAGATGGAGCATTGGACACTTCGCGGGGATAAGAATCTAACAGCCTATTATATGAGGGGCGGCGAACCCGTTTGGGGATTCCAAGATTTATACAGTGTTTATCGTGTCACAGGACAAGGCAGCTGGACGCAGGCTGATTATGCGACACAGCAAAAATGGTTATTGGGGAATTATGTGACCAAAAATGCGATCACAGATGGGCAATTCCGTGATTATCTTGAGGCCAACGCACAAAAGATCATTGATAAATTGAAGGCCGCTGGCGTGACAGATTATCCTCAGCCCAATTTTGATCTCAAAATTGAAGATCTTACGGTGGATGCAGATTTATTTCGATAGGCAGAGGGATTAGGCAATATTGGCTTTTGAAATATGTCCCATGCCCTCAAAGTAAATACAATCTCCACCCAGATCTTTGGCTTCATAAGAGGCTAAATCGCTACGATCAATCATGTCTTTAAAATCTGGTTTATCCGACAGATTTTCTAAACACCCCCCAACTGACACAGACAGCTGAATCGTTTTAAAATCGTCGTTTGTGTCTATACCATAGGGGCGTTCACTGATATATTGATGGGCATAATAGGCCATACGAAACATTTGATTGCGATGAATGTTGGGAAAAGCCAAACAAAAATCTTTATCCGTTAGGCGCATAATCATAATATATGGCGGACAGCATAGAGATAAGCGCCCCCCCATTTGTTCAAGGATTTGATTTCCAGTGTTGATACCAAAATGTGCATTGATCTGATCAAGCTGATCAATATTGATAACCAAGACACCAAATCCTTGCTGTGGTGTGGCTATGTCATCAAGATATGATTGACAGTAATGTTCACCATATTCTTGGCTAAAATGTTTTGTAAGGGGGTCTTTGAGATGCCGTATGATATCGGCGCGTGCCGTATAGTTATGGATTGAACTTATAATCTGTCTCTGTTGCATATGTGTGGATATGCGGGCGCGGAAAGAGTCATAACCAAAATCTTGAGGCAGAAGATCATCAATTTGACCCGCATGCAGATATGCCATGAGTTGTTCTTTCTGGCTTTCCGGGAATGATACCAATACGTTAGGTGAACCAATGGAGGCAGCTTTTAACTGCACAGCTTTACACCAGTTTACATCAGGTGTCGTAAAAATACAGTCAAAGTTCTGTGCGTCCAATATATGATATGCCCGTTCCAAGTTATCGACACTCGTAATGCTGTGTTTGTCTTTGAGGAGGCTTTTTTCATAGGGAATGATGGACTCAGTCGAAGACCCCACAAGCAGTATTTGTCCACTCATCTTCTCTTTAATCACATCTCTATCGGGCGGTGGCATATCAAAGTGATTGGCTGTGAGACTATGAGCCAGAAGGCTATCACCCAATAGTTTGAGGTTCAGATGAAACAAAATCTGAGATTTTAGGGTCTTATGATCAACGGGTTTCATCAAAATGTCATTAGCGCCGCAATCATACCCTTCTTGATGAGCAGACAAATCATCAAGAGCTGTGACCAATATCACGGGAATATGTTGGGTATCGGGATCGCCCTTAATAAGAGAACAGACCTCAAAACCCGACATGCCTGGCATCATAATATCCAGGAGGACAATGTCTGGCTTATGCTCATTGACAATGTCTACGGCCTTTTGTCCAGATTGCGCTGTATAAACATGGAAATATTCACGTTCAAGCTGCGCCGTGAGGAGCCTAATATTTGGGGCTATATCATCAACGATGAGAACGGAGGCGGGCATATTTAACCTCCTCTGTACGGTTAACTAAGATGTTTACCAATAACATCAAGGAAGTTTGTTACCGAAATGGGCTTGGCAATATAATCCTCACAACCACCCTCAAGAATTTTTTGCTCATCCCCCTTCATGGCAAAAGCAGTTACCGCAATAACGGGGATATGTTGAACAGTTTCGTCTTCCTTGATCCACTTTGTGACCTCTAAACCAGAGACTTCGGGTAGTTGGATATCCATCAAAATAAGATCAGGCTTATGCTTTTTTGCCATTTCAAAGGCATCATTCCCATTACGGGTTTCAAGAGTCGTGTGACCATGGGCTTCCAGTAAGTCCCTGAAAAGCTTCATGTTCAGTTCATTATCTTCAACAATCAATATTGTTTTATCACTCATATAATTCTCTTTATTACTTTATTATTCGGTTATTATCCCATATTCTCATTGTCGTAACAACGATCCTCACCAATCATCTTTAAAGATATCCCTTAATATTCTATAAATATTGTGCGGTTCTCAAAATTAAAATATAACTTGCAATATAAGGGGTTTTTGGCTAAAAAACGTCTTAGCTTAAAGAGGCATAGCACTTATCAATGCTACCTTTAAACCCAAGGAAAGGTAAAAGAGAAATGAGTAAAGAAAAGTTTGAGCGGACAAAACCGCACGTGAACATAGGAACAATCGGTCACGTTGACCACGGTAAGACGACGCTAACAGCGGCGATTACTAAAGGTTTTGGTGATTTTA
>CAXRKA010000185.1:0-15753 GCA_964231155.1 Alphaproteobacteria bacterium
TTTTTGTCTATAAAAATTCTATAGTTGATTATCTAATCTTTTTTGTCGCAAGAGTCAGCTTTAGTGCCTTTTTTCTCTGGTGTATACAAATTTACTGAATTAGATGGCATGATCGTCGAGATGGCATGCTTATAGACCAACTGTGAATGACTTTCACGTTTCAGCAGTACAGAAAAGTTATCAAACCAAGTGACAACACCCTGTAGCTTAACGCCATTCACCAGAAACACAGTCACTGGATTTTTTTCTTTTCTTATGCTGTTCAAGAATACATCTTGAACGTTTTGTGAATTATTTGACATTTTCCGCAACCCCAATCAATTTGCACGAGCCATTCAAGCACTTGTAATTAAGCGTAAAAAAGTAAGAATTTCAAGTCTATTTGTAAAAAAAACCAGAATTTTTTAATAATAATCGGCTCTCTGGGCAAATATTCTTTCAACATCCTTACCTAACCCCTTCAAAACAGTCAATATTATCCGATCACCTTTTTGCAATAAGTAATCCGATTCGGGAACAACAAGCCCTTCCAGACCAATGATTGCCTGGATTTTGACACCTTCTGGGAGTTTAATATCAGCAATTGGCTTATGAACAACCTGTGCTGATGCATCCAATTTAATCTCAATCAATTCAGCAAAACCATCATGCAATGTATAATCAGATAGAATCTGCCCACGACGTACGTGGCGTAAAATACTGGAAATTGTAATGGCCCGTGGATTGACAATCACATCAACGTCCAAAGCACCAATCATGGGTAAGTAACCAGACTCACTACATAGAGCGATCACATTCTTACTGCCCATCTTTTTGGCCAAGAGTGCACCAAGGATGTTCGTTTCATCATTGTTTGTAATTGCAACAAATGTTTCACAGTGCTGAATACCCGCTTCATTCAATATGTTCTGATTGAGGCCGTCCCCATTTAAAATAATATCATCGCCAGATAAGATCTGGCTCACCTCTTCCGCACGATCCTTAGAACTCTCTATAACCTTCAAGGACAGATCAAAGCGGTTATGCGTAATGATTTTACCCAGATTAACACCAACACTCCCACCACCCATAATGATCACATTGTGAACTTTGTCGTTAAACTCATGTCCAAAGAACTCAAGGATTGTTCTTGTGTCTTTTTGCTTGGCTATAATGTAAAGATTGTCCCCTTCTAGAAAACGATAATCATCATCTGGGATAAAGGATTGCTCGTCATTCACAACAGCAGCCACAATAGCATTCATACCAATAATATCGCTTTTAAAGTCATTGGGTGCCATCAAGTGCCCTGGGCTATCCTTTAAGCAACTCACGCCAATAAGTGCATGTTCTCGATCCGACATCAAAAGCGTACTTAACAGCCCTGGTTGCTGGATACGATCTGAAATCGTTCTTGCAATCTCATTCTCAGGTGAAATAACGTGATCAATGGGCAAATGATCGCGGCTAAAAAGATGTTTCCATTCATTTTCTAAATAAGCAGGATGACCAATACGTGCAATCTTTTTAGGAATACCAAAAATAGTATGCGCAATCTGACAAATGACCATGTTGGTTTCATCGTTACCCGTCGCTGCAATGATCATTTCTGTATTACGCGCCCCTGCACGTTCCAGAACGCCAGGATGTGAAGCTTGTCCTTGGACCGTCATTACATCAGATGTCGATAAGATAGACGACATTGCATCAGGGTTTTGATCAATGATCGTAACGTCATTGTTTTCTTGTGCTAAATATTGAGCAATGGTTGAGCCAACACGACCGCCGCCACAAATAATTACCTTCATGTTTCTGACACTTTCTTATTGGCGTTCGAGTGAATATTGAGAGACTTCATTTTTCTATGCAATGCAGAACGCTCCATTTCAATAAAATCTGCTGTCTTCGAAATATTACCGCCAAAACGGTTAATATGGGCCTGAATATATTCACGCTCAAAAACCTCACGCGCTTCACGCAAAGGTTGGCGCATCATTTCATCTCCCTTTTCAAGTGATAAAATACTGGGTGCTTCATCAATGATCTCCGGAGGAAGCGCTTCAGGCCTAATTGTGTTGCCTTCCCAGCCCTTCATATACTCACGTTGCTCTTCTTTACTGCCTGTAATCAGAAGCCATTCCATGACATTTTTGAGCTGTCGTATATTGCCTGGCCAATGGTATTGCTGAAGGGCGATGAGCGTATCCTTTGAAAACTTCAAGGGCTTCAAACTATTCTTATCAGCAACGCTGTTCATGACTTCTTCAGCCAAAACAGGGATATCTCTCGTTCTTTCTTGCAAAGATGGGATATGTACAGGGACAACATTTAAACGGTAATAGAGATCCTCGCGGAAGCGCTCTAAGCGAATAAGCTGTTCTAAATTACGGTGACTGGATGCCACCATACGCACATCAACACTATACGTCGTTTTACCACCGACACGCTGATATTCTTTGGTCTGTATAATATTGACAAGCTTGGCTTGAACTTCGATAGGAAGATCCGCGACTTCATCAAAAAACAACGTTCCACCATCGGCCTTTTCTAAAAGGCCTGGCTTCACTTTAACCTCAACACCAGAATGATCTTCAACGCCCAATAGTTCTTCTTGATAGTTGTGAGAGTGGAGTGTTGCACAGTTAACAACGACAAACATATTGCCTGAGCGATCTGATTTCTTATGAAGATAACGTGCAGCGACCTCTTTCCCAACACCATGTTCACCCGTTAAGAGAACACGGCTATTGGTTTGTGCCGCTTTACCAAGTGTTTCTCTAATGGAAACAATAGAATCTGACTCGCCTGACAACTCATCGTCAAAATGGACCTGGTTCTTGAGTTCTATATTTTCTTGCTGAAGGCTGCTTGTTTCCAAAGCACGTTTGACAGTGATGATAAGACGATCTGACTTAAACGGCTTTTCAATAAAGTCATAAGCACCTATTTTAATCGCCTCAATGGCTGTCTCAATATTGCCATGCCCTGAAATCATAATGACAGAAACATCAGGGTAAACGCGTTTGATCTTTTTCAAGATCTCCATACCATCTAATTGGCTTCCTTCTAACCATATATCCAAAAGAACTAAATCAGGACGCTTGCTGGTGATGCGTTCCCAAGCTGTTGTTGAATCGCCTGCTTTTTCGACAGCATACCCCTCATCGACCAATATCCCCTCAACAAGAGAACGAATATCGGATTCATCATCAACTATGAGTATTTTAGGTTGTGTCATAACTCTTTATTTTTCTTTCAAATTCTTTGGCAACTTAATATGGATCTTGGCGCCGGGCTGATTTTCTTGGTTACCTAAGATAAGTTGACCATTGTGATCCTCGATGATTTTAGAGACAATTGCTAGGCCTAGACCAGTACCATTATCGCGCGTTGTAACGTAAGGGTCAATAAGCTGTTGTAATGGAATGTCTTCTGGCAAGCCTTTACCATTATCAGTAATCACAATATCAATACTTTCACCATCTTCTGTGCTCTGGATTGATATCTCAATTTGACCATGGTCAATATCACCATCAGCAATAGCTTTTTCGACACTCTCTGTCGCATTCTTCACCAAATTTGTAATGGCCTGACTCATTTGCTTTGTATCAAAAAAGAGCTTCATTGTCTTTTCTTCAGGGTGGAGAATATAATCAATCTTGGGATGTGATTGATCATAAATAAAGATAACTTCACGGCATATAATCACAATATCTGAAGATTTCTTTTGAGGCGCTGGAAGACGCGCAAAAGAAGAAAACTCATCAACCATACGCCCAATGTTTTCAACATGTCGGATAATTGTGTCCGTATAGCTCTTAAAGCTCTCTTGATCTTTCTCATCCAATGCCTGTGATTTTTTATTCAAGCGTTCAGCTGATAGCTGTATCGGTGTGAGTGGATTTTTAATCTCATGTGCAATACGACGCGCCACATCAGCCCAAGCAGATTGCTTTTGAGCTTTGACCATAGGCGTAATATCATCGAAGGTCACGATATAGCCTTCTATATCATCATCTCGCAATTGAGCTGACATACGCACCACCCATGTCAAACGCTCGCTCCCCTTCTTCTCATCCATAACAGTAATTTCTGTTTCGATTGATTTATTCGGGTTACGACGTAAAGCACGGCGAATTTTCTCAATCTCAGAATTGATATCTGCCATTTTTTTGCCACGAATTTTATCTTCGCTATCAAAACCCAAGAGAGCCAACCCGGGTTCGTTACAGATAATAACATCTCCAGCATGCCCCAGTCCCATAACACCTGTTGACACACCCGATAAAACAGCCTCTGTAAAACGCCGTCTCTCATCGAGCTTCTTATTGGCTTGGATCAGATCTTGTCTTTGTCTTGATAGTTGGTCTGTCATACGGTTAAAGGCACGCGCAAGGATGCCCGTTTCATCTTCACGATTTTCATGAGATACACGCGCATTTAAGTCACCAGAGCGCACACGCTCAGCTGCTTGGATTAAGTCCTGAATGGGTTTAATGAGATGTTCAGCAATGATCAAACCAATCCAAACCGAAGAAATCAGCAGCAACATAGCCACAAGTGCATAAATCAATGTCACTGTGATCTTTAAACCGGATTGCCGTCCCTCTAAGGCCAGATAACTTTGGACGGCCTTTTCAGTGAGCTCAATATGATTGAGCACACCATCTTCAATCAAACGTCCAACAAAAAGATAACGGTCAATAAAACTATTCAGCTTGGCCAAAGCATAGACCTTGTCTTCTTGCTCGCCGACCAACAGAAGTACACTGTTTGTTTGAGCATTGGCAAAATCATCATCTGTCAGTGTTTTCGGTAAGGAAAACGAAAGCCCTAAACCGCCCGTAGCTAAAACACGCCCGGTTGAATCAATGATATAGGCTTCTGTTAAATTTCTAAGACGCGATTGTGTCTCCACAAACTCTTCCAATCGAAAGGGCTTAGAAACAAGTTGCACATAACTACGATCCATATCATTGGCCATCGCTAAAGCATCCGCACGGATCGTTTGTTGGTGCTCCTTTAGATAGGCCTGCGCCACCTCTTTTGACTCAGTGATCGCTGTTGAAATACGATCACCAAACCATGTTTGAACGCCCATTTCAAAGAAGAAGATAGAAAAAACGGTCATCAATATCGCTGGCAAAGCGGCTAAGAGTGAAAAGATCAAAACCAGTTTCACATGGAGTGATGAACCTGCTTGCTGTTTACGCCGATCAAGCCATAAGACAACAACACGACGCGCCACCAAAGCGGCCAAAGCTAGAAGCAAAATAACATCAATATTGAGAAGGAAGTAGAGCGTATCAAGGGTATCCTCAAAAGACTCCGTCTTGGACAAAACAATATAGGTGGCCGTCCCTGCAACTATGGATGCAATGGTCAAGAGATAAGAGAGTTTGTTGAGAAATTTGTTTTTTTGATCACCACCAGAAACAAAGAAGCGTGCAATGCCTTGCTGCATCTTTGAGAAAAAACCGTAAAGAGATTGGTAGATCATTTCCATCTGTATCAACTTTTAAGCCATGAATATCGCCACTTTAGCCCAAAATATGGGCTCCTGTCATTTTTTTTATGAATTTTAACGGCCTCACTAGAGATTTTCATCTTTATTTTTGCTAGTCTCTATACATGATGTTGCATTTAGTACCTAAAATTGACTTCAAAGATCAGCCAACACCGCTTTGGTATATCTTGGCCACATGGTTCTATTCTGGACGTATCAAACCGGCTTCAGGGACATGGGGCACATTAGCCGGCCTCCCTCTCCTCTACCTTCTGGCGTGGTTTCCACTGACCTCAAGTGCAGTCAGTTTTCTTGTGCTCACAGCCATTATTTTTATAGTTGGTTTGTGGGTGTCTCATCATTACGTTACACGCACCGGAGAAACTGATCCTAGCGCCATTGTCATTGATGAAGTGGCTGGTATGGCTCTTGTTTTTGCGTTTCTACCTGATCCCATGCAATGGTCATGGTGCCTTCTAGGCTTTGTATTATTCCGTCTATTTGACGCATTAAAGCCCTGGCCCATAAGTGTTATTGATAAAAAAATTCATGGTCCATTAGGCATTATGTTGGATGATGTGCTGGCTGCAATTATCAGCGGCGTAATCATTATTATCGCTCAACCATTCTTAGAAAGTCATTTCAGCTATGTTTTCTAGCCATCTTATCACTAAAGCACATAATCTTATTGATGATCTCAATAGTATGAATAAAACCATTTCTTTGGCTGAGTCCTGTACAGGTGGCCTTTTTGCAGGTCTATTGACTTCCATTCCTGGCGCGTCATCTGTCTTTTTATGCAGCTATGTCACTTATTCCAATCAAGCCAAGCAAGACATGATTGGCGTTCCCCTGGACACCCTCAAAGCACATGGTGCTGTAAGCGAAGAAACCGCCAAAGCCATGGCCGAAGGTAGCCTTAACCATAGCCAAAGCGACTATTCTATATCTGTGACCGGTATTGCTGGCCCTGGTGGGGGCACAGCTGAAAAACCTGTAGGTCTTGTGTATATTGGCACTGGAATTAAAGGTGCTGATGACGCCAATACCATTACAGCGCACAAATATTTATTTGATGGAGATCGCGAGTCTATTCGGTTACAAACGATCGAAACAGGCTTGGATATGCTGCTCAATGATATTAAGGCGTCGATTTAGATGCTAAATCTTGAGCACGCTCCTCAAACGAAGCCACCATGCGCTTAAATGCAACATCAAAGAAACCGTCCATGATTTTCTGGAGAACCGTTGATTTAAAGGCATAATCCAAGTAAAAATCGACTTCACAAGCCTCTCCATCATCAATATCTTTGAACGTCCAGGCGTTTGATAAATGCTTCAAAGGGCCCGATATATAACTCACATCGATTGTCTTTGCATCTGGATCCAGAATAACTTTACAGTTAAATGTTTCCCGAAAAAACTTATAACCCACAGCCATATCAGCAATAATTGTGTTGTTTTTTTGCTCTTTGATGCGGCAAGCAATACACCAAGGAAGAAATTCTGGGTATTTTTCGATATCGGAGACAATATCGAATAAGTGAGAGGCCGAGAATGATAAAATTCTGGTTTCTTTATGCTCAGGCATGCTATGCATTGTCCTCTAAAACCGATTTAACTTTCTCAGCTAACACTTTCAAAGTAAATGGTTTTGATAGAAAAGACACATTATCGCCCAACGTATCTTTGAACTTATCTTCTGTGTATCCGGACATAACGATTGTTGGTAAATCAGGGTAATCTTTTTCAATATGAGAGATCATTTCAATACCATCCATATTGGGCATGATCACATCCGTAATCAGCAAATCAAAATGCGGCTTATCCTCTTTAATCAGCTCTAATGCTGTTTCAGCGCAATCGGCTTCTATAACTTCATAACCCTTGTTTTGAAGAGCACGGGAAGAGAACGAGCGTACAGCCTCTTCATCTTCAACCAAGAGTATCTTCGCTGTTCCTGTCAGATCTTGAATGTCTGTTTTGCTCTCAGTGCTTTCTGTTGCTTGCTCTGAAGCGTTTTCATCCGCATCATGATCCTGTGTTTCATCATAACGCGGGAGATAGATGTTAAAGGTTGTACCCTTACCTATCTTTGTATCAACACCAATATAACCGTTGGTTTGACGGACAATACCGTAAACTGTCGAAAGCCCAAGACCTGTGCCCTCTCCAATACCTTTAGTCGTAAAGAATGGGTCAAAAATACGCTCTAGGATCTCATCTGGAATTCCAGTCCCCGTATCCGTTACTTTGAGCAGAACCCACTCACCATTTGGCAAGTCCTCGGTTCCCATACGCTTTTTGCGCTTTGTGGTTTTGTTCAGTGTTTCAATCGTAACAACGCCACCCGTCTCTTTCATGGCATCCCGGGCATTCACAACAAGGTTGATTAAAACTTGTTCGATCTGACCTAAATCAACCTTTGTTTCCCAAAGCTCACGGGCATGATCAATTTTAAGCTCAATATTCGCTCCCATAAGACGCCGTAAAAGATGCGAAACATCTGTCACAACATCACGCAAATCAAGGCGTTTTGGCTGTAAGGTTTGACGACGTGAGAAAGCTAAGAGCTGGCGCACGAGGTTTGCCGCACGGTTCGCATTTTGCTTAATCTGCATAATATCCCCAAAAGACGGATCCCCTGCGACATGACGGGATAAAAGAAGGTCACAGAACCCAATCATAGCCGTCAAAAGGTTGTTAAAGTCGTGTGCAATACCACCTGCCAATTGACCTACCGCCTGCATTTTTTGAGACTGAGTAAACTGTTTCTCCAGATTCTTCTTCTCTGTAAGGTCTATAAAGTGAAGAACAACCCCTGTATCGCCCATATAAGAGCTAGCAAACACCTGTAGTGTCTCAGGATCTTCACTATTCCCTTCTCTTTTAAGCGTAATCTCTACAGGATCAATACTGGCCTTTTTATCCAAAGACTGCTTAATAATGCGCTCAAGCTTCTTTTTATCTGAGTCTATAATATAGTTGATAAATTCATCACCAATTAGATCATGATACTTCTCACCTATAAGCTCAGTAAAAGCATCATTGCACTCTGAGATGCGCCCTTCTTTATCAACGAGACTGATCCCCAGAGGCGCTTCTTCAAAAAAGCGCTGAAAACGGTCTTCTGATTGCTTTAAGGCTCTTTTCCATGCTCGCTCTGGTGTCAAGTCACGAACAATAGAACGTGTCGAGATTGTCTCACCATCGTCCATAATAGTATGTATAACAGATGCCAAAAAGACACGACCGTCATAGCCTTTCATTTTAAGCTCTCCACGCTGGAAATGATCCGGCTTGCCATCATTACCAATCAAATCATAAGGCCTTACAGATTCTGGTGGCTCAGCTAAAATATCGTGGAGTTTAAGATCGCCATCAAATAAATCGATATCTTCTCCTGCAATCCAAGCAATAAACGTATCGTTGGCATAAGTAAAACTGCCCTCTCCATTCACAGAGAAAAAGCCGACGGGCGCATTATCCATGAAATCAATAAGACGTCGACGATCTTCATAAAGCTCTTCACGCTCACTAAAATCATCTGTGATATTATCGAGACGCCAATGGCGATAACCAGCCCAACCACCGATATTACGGCCATGCAGCTGGAACCAACGCTGCTCTAGACCCTCTTCACCTATATCATAGGTCGGAAAGATAATAATGTCTGCTTCAATACCCTCTCGAACATCTTGTATATACTGCTGTAAACGTTCGCGATCTTCATCAGACACCGTCAAAGACAACAAATCATCAATTTTTATTTTCTTTTGGCGCTGTAGTAGCGTCTTAATGGCTGAGTTCGCATAGATCGTAGTCTGATTGTTATCAGTGATTAAATGTGCACCATCAGAGCCTTCAAAAACCCCCACCAGAATAGATCGTCTACGATCATAATCTTGCTTCACATACAAGTTCATAGAAATGGCATAGAAAAGAACCACACCAAACAGGAGATAAATACACAGAGATAACCACAAAGATAACGAATAGCTTTCAAAAAGTGCGTTGAGCTCTGCACCTTCTAGGCCCACAAACAGGGATACAGGAACAGCAAAATAGAAGAAAACCAGAACAACTTCCCATGGGATAACGCGCCGGGTTCTAAAGCGTTCTTCTCTATCAGCGCTCTTGCTCAGGTCAAGACTTGGTTGGAGTTGTTTATTCATAGTCTTCTTATATCATCTTCTGGTATTCAGAGAGTAAATATATGAAATAACTTCTGCAACCGCTTTATAATGCTCTTCTGGTATCTCTTGATCAATTTCTACAGCAGCAAAGAGTGTTCTTGCTAAAGGCGGGTTCTCCACGATAGGTACATCGTTTTCCTCTGCCACTTTTCTAATCCGTTGAGCCACTTCATCATGTCCTTTAGCCACAACAACAGGTGCATCCATTGTTGCGTTATCATACTTCATAGCCACAGCAAAATGTATCGGGTTGGTCACAACAACATCAGCATCCGGCACGTTAAGCATCATACGTTTCATGGCTTTTTCTTGTCTTAACTTTGCAAGACGCTGCTTAACTTTAGGGTCCCCTTCTGTTTGCTTACGCTCATCTTTGACTTCTTGTTTCGACATCTTGAGCTGTTCTATGTGCTTGTATTTTTGAAACATAAGATCTGCAATCGCAATAATAAGCAATACAGCCAAAACACCAATAAGAAGTTTGATAACGAGTTCTTGTAACATGGGTATATAGACAGATATATCTTCACCAACCAGCGCATAGCCCTTCATAACTACTGGCTTAACAATGATATAAGTAACCACACCAACAATGGCCAGTTTCCCCAAACCTTTGAGAAACTCGACAATGGCGCGCGAGCCCAATATTTTCTCCAAACCTTTCATCGGGGATAATTTGCTTATATCAACTTTCATTTGCTCCGCACTGAAAATAAAGCCAACTTGCCCCACAACAGCAATAATACCAGCAAACATAAAAATTAGAGCTGGCACTAAGAAATATGGAAGGATATCAATAAAGAAATGACCGAGGACATCATATAAGCCCTCATCGGACTTCAGAACTTCGTCATTCATCGTGATCATAAAACGTAGGCGGTCTTTTAGGGAGACCACCATCCAAGGCCCAAGAAAAGCTATAAACATGGCAGCAGAAAACAAAACAAGCCAGCTATTCACTTCCTGACTTGTTGGCACATTCCCCTTTTGTCGTGCTTCACGCAAACGTTTGGGGGTTGGATCTTCGGTTTTCTCTTCTTTATCCTGATCAGCCATAACTTATACATTATATTACGATGGGATAAAATAAGCCATAACCAGGTTGAATTCTTCAAAGAAAAACATCACAAATGCTGATAATGTCATCAAAAGTGTCGTAAATCCAACTGTGATTTTGACTGGTAACATAATGAAGAAAATCTGGATTTGAGGAATAAGACGAGCAATTAACCCCACTGCAAAATAAACTGTCAGGGAAATCAGCACAAAAGGTGCCGCAATTTCCATCCCAATTTTAAAAGAATGATTGACGGTTTGCGCAAACATATTGGCAAAATCACCATAAATAATAGGCTCACCAGGGACAAATAGAACATAGCTATTGACCATAGCAAAAATCAAAACATGGTGAAGATTGGTTATAAAAAGTAAAACAGTGGCAACAAGGCTAAGAAACGCGCCAATAATTGTACTTTGAGCGGCCAATTGAGGGTTAAAGACAAATGTATTAGTGAGTTGAGTGGCATGAGAAATTAGAAAACCCGCAAAATGAAGCCCCCCCATCATGGCTTGCGCAATAAGTGCAATAAATAATCCCAAAAAAACCTCACTCATTATCAATAGCGCATAGGATATAAATTGTTCCGGCTGTTCTGGAATAAAGCTTGATAATACTGGCGTCAGGATAAGTGTCAGACCCAAACCAATAAATAAACGTATATTTGTCGGTAATGAAGAATCACCAATACCCGGCATAAGGAAAATAGCACTGCCGATACGGGCAAAAATAATCAAAAAAGCATAGAGCTGACCAGCAACAATGGCATTTAAAGTCTCTGCCATATTGTTTTTCCTCTTACTCTAGACCTATGATTGTATCAGCAATCTGATTTGTAAACTCAATCAGCTCACTGCCCATATAAGGCGCCATAAAGTAAAATGTCGCAAAAACTGCTAGGATTTTAGGCACGAAGGTCAATGTCATCTCTTGTATCTGTGTCAAGGCTTGGAAAAGCGCCAATATGAGACCAATAACCAATCCCACAAACATAACAGGGCCACCCAGCTTAATAACCAGCCAGATAGCCTGAGACGCAACATCAAATATATCTTCTACACCCATAAATGAACTATATCACCCTGGATTTAAGGATACAATAGTCTCGCTAAAAGATAATTTTAGATAGGCATTCTAAGAATTTGTTCGTAAGACTGAATAACACGGTCACGAACAGCAATGAACATGTTGAGTGATGCTTCAGCATTGTTCACAGCTTGCATAACATCAACCAAATCAGCTTTTCCTAATACCGCATCTGCAGCCACTGCTTCACTGGTTTTTTGAGCCTCAACTGCGCTTTTAATAGCACCCTCAACCATATTACCAAAATCTACAGAAGGATTATCACGCGGCTCCATACCGGGTGCAGTCTGATTTGACTGTGCCAGTTTGTTGTAGGAATTAACGGCGTTAATGTAGTTGATATCGTTCATAGTTTTCTCTCAATAGTATAAGTATAGCATTCTTCTGTTTAAAGAGTTATTTAACGCCCACCAATAGCCTCTACTGTACTATTGATCATCCCACGTGAAATACGAATTGTCCCTAGGTTGGCTTCATAAGAGCGTTGTGCTTCTTGAATATCTAACATCTCAATCAATGGATTAATATTGGGCATTGTGACATGTCCTGTTTCATCTGCAGCAGGATGGCTAGGGTTGTGAACAATACGAAAATCACTGTTATCTTCTTGAATACGATCTACAGCAACTCTTTCTATACCAGATGCACGATCCAAAACATTCTTGAACGTAATCGTTTTACGACGATATGGATCTCCACCTGGCTCTGTTGCAGTGGTGTCAGCATTCGCCATGTTTTGTGCAGAAACGCGCATGCGTTCACCCTGAACACGCATACCAGCTGCTGATATTTGCATTGATTGAAGTAAATCCATTTTGTACCTCTCTTCTTTATAAGTACGGCTGATTTTTCTAATCAGTCTAAATTACCTTGATCTAGCCAAAGCTGAGTTCAGCATCCCCTGATGACGTCGATAAAGATTGATCATCAAATTATACTGACCACTGGTCTGGCTTGATTTAATCATTTCTTCTTCAATAATCACAGCATTGTCAGATGGTGCGGCTTCATAAGTTTCCTTAGCAAGCTCACCTTCTGGCTGACGACCAACACTCATCTTTTCAGACATATGTTTGTCATTTGTTTTTTCTGCTGAAATTTTTGATTCAGTCCCAGATATTGAAGCACCACGCATATAACGTGACATCGTCTTCTTGAAGTTTGGCTCTTCAACGCGATGCGCCCGATAATCCGGCGTATCAGCATTCATAATATTCTGAGAGATAACCCTTTGGCGATACGCCAAATGGTCCATACGCTGCCCCATACCCTTAAAAAGTGCAATTGAATCTAACATTTTTATCTCGCTTCTTGCTTCTATCTTTATTTTTTATGCGATCCGCAGTAATCTTCTGGTTATGACGGAACACATAACTTCACATAGTGATAATAAAAGCAATAAGCATGCCAAAAGGCTTGCTGTAGCCCTAAAAAATGACCTATTACTTCCTGATTTGCCTAAAATTAAGGCTGTAGGCCAAGGAAAATGGGCAGAAAAGATCCTGGATCTAGCCTTTGAGCATGGTATTTTTGTTCGCGAAGACGCAGAATTGGCAGAAATTCTCTCTGTTTTAGAAGAAGATAATGATATCCCAGCTGAAGCGATCTTAGCCGTTGCGGAAATTCTTTCCTATGTCTATGCTTATCGCAATGAGCCACAACCCACAATTGATAACCCTTTCCAAGCACCACAAGAAGAACCAAAAGAAGAAAAAGACGATTAAACAATGACTTATGGTGTCACAGACCTATTTTACTACCTAGCTGTCCTTATATTCATTATTGGTATAATGTACGGACTGTCTTATTTAATTCGTCGCTTTATGCCAGGCGCCGTACCATTGCCTAGAAAACTTTCTATGGGCAAGGCCTCAGATCAACGCCTTGAATTTATTGAAAGTCTTGCATTGCACACCGAAGACCGTGTGTTCCTCATTCGTTGTGACAAAAAGGAATACCTCATTTATCGTAATGCTCAACATGTTACCGTCATTGACCATCTTGACGACGTTCAGAATAAAAACAATAATAAGAAGAAATCAACGTAGACTAAGACCTATGACTTCTCTATTTCGCCATAAGCATATTCTTCCATTCCTATTACTTCTTTTGGGTTGTTTTATTCCTACAGATGCCTTTGCCCAGAGCTTAAGCGTTGACCTTGGCGATGGCGTAGCCACTGATGGCAGCTTTGCGGGCAATCTTATTCAAATTGTAGCATTATTGACGGTTCTGTCCATCGCACCTGGTATTTTGATGATGACTACCTCATTTACACGGATAGTTGTAGTCTTCTCTCTATTGCGTTCTGCTATGGGGGTTCAGCAAACACCACCAAGTATGATCCTCATCTCGCTGGCTATGTTCCTCACGTTTTTTATTATGATGCCTGTTTTTGAGCAAAGTTATGAACAAGGCATTCGCCCTCTTATGAATGAGGATATCGAAATCACTGAAGCCTTTGAGCGCAGTACTGCACCTCTAAAAACCTTTATGCTCTCACACACACGTGAAAAAGATTTACAGCTGTTTATGGGGATTAGTGGAACTGAAGGTGTTGAAAAAGCCGAAGACACACCTCTACAGGTTGTTATACCTTCCTTTATGATTTCTGAGCTTCGTAAAGCCTTTGAGATTGGCTTCCTTCTCTTCTTGCCATTTTTGGTGATTGATATGGTGACTGCATCCGTCTTGATGTCTATGGGGATGATGATGCTCCCACCTATCCTGATCTCACTGCCATTTAAGATTATTTTCTTTGTTGTTGTTGACGGCTGGTATTTAGTCGCTGGCAGCCTTGTGCAAAGCTATGGCTTTGGGCCACTTGTTCCAGGGTAAATAAGCATCTACTGATTATCGGGATTAAAGTTCTCAAGATATCGACTGAACAAATCAACATTGTTTAGTCGATTTTGGAGTGACTGCAGATCAGCTAAACTCCCGGATGTTATTGGCTGAGTAATCAGATTGAAGATTTTTGCTTCTTCACGATCAGCCATCATTTCTCCATAGTTCTCTTTTAATCGATCCAATTGGAATTGATCTCCTTCAAGCGCAAAAGCAATGCCTTGACGAACAATCAAGCCCGCAAGCTCACTTTTTTCATCTTCTTGAATCCCATCAACTGTTGCGCGCCGAATCAAACGATCAATCAAACGCGCTGTTTCCTCCCACTGTCCAGCGTTCCAATTGATATCAGCTTTAAGCTGCATGGCTTCTAAACTGGCATCCCAGCGTAAAATATCGCCTGCTTTATCGATCTGACTGTTATCTGCATAACCTTTAGCCAGCAAAAGTTTACGCTGCTGAATAAGTTCATCAGAAATCTCTTCGCTACTTTCTGGCTTTGTTTTTAATATTGTTTGAATAGCGTTTGATGGCTTCTTATTGATCAACTGTATTGCTGCCAATTCTGCACCAATTTCTGCTTTTAAGGCCCCATCTGTACGATAGGTAATCAATTCAGCCAAGATTTGTTCTGATTGACCCAAGAGATCAACACCCTTAAGGCGCTTGGCCAAGTAGCGTAATGCCACAGTCCCTTTATCGGCAACGGGGGTCAGCTCCTTAAAACCATTGTAAACAGACAACGCATTGAGTGGCGTTAATTCACTCGCCTCTCCCTCAACAAAGAGTTTTTCAAACTCTTGTGCCATAGTCTCAGTAATACGCTCTCTATCTTCTGAGTTATCTGACAAACTTGTAGCATCACGAAGCAATGAAAAACCTTCATAATGTTTCTTATCAATGAAATAATATTGAGCCAGTTGCTCTATAATCAATATCTCAAGCCGGTCACCGCGCCATGCAAAACGCTGTTTCTCTAATCTTTCTACAGCTTCATTGATATCGATTTTTTCTTTATCATACTGACGACGGACAAGATCAAACTCAGCTTTGGCACGGTAGAGTCTGTCGCGGCCATTGGC
>CAXRKA010000186.1:0-2643 GCA_964231155.1 Alphaproteobacteria bacterium
ACTCTCAGAGCCATCAGAAATTGAAGCTTTTGCTGCTGAGTTGGTTGATCGCTTTGGTGATATCCCAGACAGTGTTGAGAATCTCCTTCAAACAATCCGCATCAAGTCACTGTGTCGTACAGCCAATGTGTCAAAAGTTGATGCTGGATCAAAAGGCATCGTGATCAGCTTCAAGGACAATAAATTTAAGAATCCTGATGCATTAATAGGCCATATTCAAAATACGCCGGGAACCATTAGTATTCGCCCTGATCAAACCCTACTCTTTAAAGGGGCTTGGGCTTCAAATGCCCAAAAACTAGGGGCTGTTGACAAAATACTCAATACTTTGATCGCATTACTAGAGGCAAAAAAGAAAACTGCTTAGTTGACATATCCTCATACCATGGTAGTCTCATAAGACTGGTGGGATAGAAAAATATGAACAATAACAAAAATATACTACCCAAAAATGATATTCTGCAGCGCCTTGATCAAACAATTATTGATTTGAGATGTATAGGGCAGGATAGTTCACCAATTGCAGACGTTAAGCCAACCTCTTTAAATAGTTTCTGGGGCAGTATTTCAATACTTTCTGGGATTGGTTTCTTCCTATTCAGCAACCCTTATGCAATCAGTACATTTTTATCTGGTCTCAATTTAATATTTATGAATATTGGAAGCATTAATGTAAAGCCACAGATCCACAAACTTCAGGAATTTCGTAAAGAACTCACTGAAATTGAAAACGAAACAGATATAGAAAAACGCTTTGTAGAATTTATAGAAAATGCTGATTTTATTGTTGAACATCATCTAGAAATGAAACTTAATCATTTATTTGAGAACACTCTTCTTGCTTTCGCTCCGGCGTTTTACATTGGTGGATCTCATGGGCTTCTATCCGGCAACCTTGAGGGGGCAATCCATTTGCCAATAAACATCCTTATAGGTGCATGGCTAATCTTTCGAGGCAGACAATATAGAAAACAGATGTCTCAACACTTTACAACACAAGCTATCAAAGAAAATTTTGATGATATTATTCTGATTAACCCGAAAAAAGGCTATACCCCACAGCAAGCCATGCCTCAAGATTTTTCAGCAAGGTAAATGAGGTGTCTTATTTATTTTGGGCGTTCAAGAAAAGCTCTAAAATCTTATTGTCTTGTTGTTCTGCTGGAACAGGCTCTCGACCAGATGCCCAGTTGTACAAATCTGGATCTGAGATTGAAAGCATATCTTCAAAATCTTTGAGCTGCTGATCATTAAATCCATCAACATATGTGTCCGCAAAACGGCCAAGCATAAGATCCATTTCCTTGGTACCACGATGCCAGCAACGAAATCGGAGTTTTTTACGTAAGGCCTGAGTCGGATTTAAAGTCATAAAGGTATTTATAATCAATATGATAGAACCCTTCAAGCCATTTAAGAAAAAGCTGGGTTTCTTTTGCACATCACCTTAAAATAAAGCTATGAGTTACCAACGCCCCTTCGCTCTCGATCCTTATTTTATGAATATTCGCCGCATACCTGGTATTGGCGACAAAACAGCACCTGCCTTAGAACGGCTAACAGGCTCTCGCCTTTTTGATGTGCTCTCTCATCCCCCCATTGATGTTATTGATCGACGAAATGTAACATCCATTAAAGATCTAGAGCATGGGCAAATGGCCACACTGGTTGTGACCATTGATCAACATCTCAAACCCAATAACCGTAGACAGCCTTACCGGGTTCACGCACATGATGAAACGGGTGAGATCACTTTGGTGTTTTTCAAAGCTTGGGAATCGACCATTCAAAAGAGCTACCCGATTGGTCAAGACATCGCCATTAGTGGAACGGTTGAGTTTTATCAGGGCCTTGCTCAAATGCCCCATCCAGATCGCGCAACACCCAAAGACAATTTAGAAAAAATAGCGACCTTAGAACCGATCTATCCACTGACCCAAGGTCTAGGTCATGCGCTTATGCTGAAATCTGTCCGCTTTGCCTTAGACAAAACGCCTGTTTTAAAGGAATGGTGTGACCCAGCTTTATTGAAACAACAAAAATGGCCGGGCTTTAAAGAAGCGTTGAGAATGCTCCACGAACCTCATGATATCGCTGATATTTCTGCGGTGAGTTCTGCACGCCAACGCTTGGCCTATGATGAATTTCTTGCTCTTCAATTGACCCTGGCTTTTGTCCGACAACAAAACCGTTCTTCTGGACAATCCATAGTGGACCGCTCAGGCCTCTATGAAAAAGCTATTGCAGCTTTGCCTTTTTCTCTAACCAACGATCAAAAAACAGTGCTTAAGGACATACAGCAGGATATGTCTCAGCCTTACCGTATGATGCGCCTCTTACAAGGTGATGTTGGCTCTGGAAAAACACCTGTTGCCTATGCTGCGATGGCTCTTTGTGTTGGCTCAGGACATCAGGCAAGCCTTATGGCTCCCACGGAAACCCTAGCTAGACAACACTATCAAACACTTGAACCTTGGTTTTCTAGTATTGGCGTAGGCTGTGCAATACTTACAGGCCGAGATACAGGAAAGCCACGTGAAGAACTGCTTGAGCAACTTAAAAATGGCGACATTGATGTTTTGATTGGAACACATGCACTTTTCCAAGACACAGTCGATTTTTCCAACCTCGGTTTATCGGTGA
>CAXRKA010000187.1:0-3596 GCA_964231155.1 Alphaproteobacteria bacterium
GGTGAGTTGAATATGTCTCTTCGACCATCGCCATCACCATCAACCGCGAAACGTACAATATTTGATGGCATGAACTGAACATGCCCACCAGCGCCAACATACCCCCCCGTTTGATCATCATCCATATGACCATCTTGAACAAGGCGCAAAGCATCCGTGAAGTATTGATAAAACTCACGGCTACGCCCTGGTTTCTTGTCAGCATCTGTTGTCTTCGCTATGGTGGCTGTTGCGTCGAGTATTCGATAACTTCCCTTAATGTCTCCAAAGCGTGATTCAATACTCCAAAGCGCCACAATATATTGGGGCTCTATGCCATATTGATCTTTGGCGCGCTGAAGGACATCTGCATATTTGATCATCATACGTTTACCACGGGTTACAGCCGCATCGGTAATAAAAAGATCGTAGTAGTCCTCATAGGTAAAATCTGATTTGCTCTCAACCTTCCTGTTATCACGAATAAATGACTGCTCATTGAATTGAATTGTGGGCAGATATGTATCTAGTGTTTCTTTAGTTATGCCGTTTTTGATGGCGTAGGTATAAGCATCGGTATACAGCCAATCTTGAAACTCTGCTTTTTCCACTGCCATAAGTGCTTCAAGCTCTTGCTCGGCAGCTGTTTGCGCCTGAGCGTTCATAGCTCCTAGCCCCAGGACAGCAACAAGGTTCAATACAAAAAGGAATTTTATTATTTTAGATGTCATGATGGCATGATCCTAACAGATTTAAATGCGTCCTGAAAGATCATATATCAACAAACCGACCATTTCATGTGACACTTTATCGAGCATGTTCAAATTAGGTGAAAAACACATACAAAACATACGCTCAGCATGCTCTTGAGACACACGAAAATCAACAGGATATGCGATCACTGGCCAGCCTAGTTTCTCAAACACGGCTTTTGATCTTTGCATATGATTACCAGAGGTTATGAGCAGCCATGGTTTTTCATTTTTAACATCCATTCCTTGCTCTTTGAGCAAGCTTAAAGAATACAGAGCATTCTCATAAGTATTACGCGATTCACGCTCAAACATTACACGTGACACATCAATCCCCTGAGTGCGCAAAACATCATCAATAATATCCGCTTCTTTGAGTTTTTGATGCCCAAGATAACCGCTGCCCCCTGAGAAGATAGCTGGTTTATCTGGAAAACGTTTCAGAAACTGACTAAAGGCAAAGATACGCTCTATAGAACCATTCATGGCCAACTGATTGTGTGTGCGCGTAATATGCGGATCAACACTCCCACCCAAAACAATAATTCCACCAATATCATCTTGATCAATATCTTCAAATTCAATACTGGGCACCTGTGTTTCGAGGCTATGCATAGACCAATAGCCCAAAGGCACAAACATCAAAACAGCCAGAACTACAACAACAATCATTGTCAAGGCGCGTGCAAAAGGGCGATATTGTCGCCCAGCTAAGAGCTTTATGATTGTTGCAAGCAAAATAAGCAAAACCAGAACGTTGCCTGGGTCGCTCAACACACCTACAGTTTTGGAAATAAAGAAAAAATCCATATTTTCATTAGATACAGGCATATTTCTCTTTTCAAGAGTTTTTATCTCTGCTAAAAACGCTTACGCGCAAATCGCAGTCACGATTTTATTACGGAGGGGTGGCAGAGCGGTTGAATGCACCGGTCTTGAAAACCGGCATGGGTGCAAGCCCATCGGGGGTTCGAATCCCTCCCCCTCCGCCATCTTTGTATTACTCAAAATCAATAAGCATTACTCCTTAAACCGCAAATTTAATAATTGACATAATATAAATTTTATGTTATAAATCAACATATGCGAACAAACAATATATTGGAAATATATAATGCAATCTCGTCAAGGACGTTTTATTGAAGCCTTTGATCGAATTATAATAGAAGGCAACCTTAATGCTGCCACACTCATACTTTCTGATTATGTAGAAGACGAAAGTGGCATCTATAATACCAGCTTTGAAGACAACACGACTAAAATAACAGAAGCCTTAGGGTGCCTGTCCTCAATATTAGGAAAAGATAGACTGGCACAAGACGCAATTGATGGTGCTCACGAGCACCTTAAGCTATAGGATAAGTTGCCCTGAGAAATCTTCGACTCCTTTGATGCCTTGTAATCTTGTATCCTGATCTCCAATGTGTTTAGAAATTTCACCTATATCAAGAACTGTTAGTGTCTCCTCTTCCCTAGAATTCTTAGCTTGCCAGCCCCAGACCTCTTCAACACCTCTAAATTTATAAAATATCTTGTGCCTCTCCAACACTACGCGCGGCAACAATCTCCCCCACTTCTAGGGCATTTAGGCTGCTCAAATTTGATCCTATAAAGATATAGTCTTTATACTGTAGCCTTTAATCTTTAGTTCCTTAGCAATCAGAATGTAATCTCCGCTTTTAAATTGTAAGGCCTGTTTAATCTCACACATCACTGAAAATCTAACAAACTTATAATTTCCAGAAAGAACATAGCCCATAATTGAGTCTTTTTCTGTTGGATTTATAGTTTCCAATTCGTCAATGTCACAAACACTAAACCCAGCCTTTTTAGAAGATAGAATACGTATAGCTGCATCATTGCCATTTTCCAAAAATCTTAGAATGGCTATATGGTCTTCTAACGGTGCATCAGGATAAAAATCAACGTCCAAATATCCTCTTCAGAAATTTGTTTAATCTACAGACTAAACTAACTGATAGAATTGAGTAAAATAGCAGAGATTAAAATCACAAAAAGCGTACCTAACCCAGCTAAAATGCATATATAGTTCATATGAACACAACAGTATGGCCATTTAATAGATTATATTCAATTTTATTTATTGATAATGAAACAAAACTTCTGTATTTTTAAATGTGAATTAGGATTCATATTTAATTACTAAGGAGAAACAAACTATGAAAACTCTACTTTATACATCAACAGTTTTGGTTGCTCTTATGCTTGCTGCTCCCAACTCTGCACATGCTGAAAGTGACCATAAAAAAGAAAGTGTTGAAGATACCGGCTTTTTTGGTGAAATACGTTATCGATATGAAAAAGTAGATAAGAGCAGTTTTACTCAGGATGCAGAGGCACATACAACTAGAACAAATGTAGGTTTCAAAACACAAAAATACAGTGACTTTCAAGGCCTAGTTGAAGGACAACTGGTGCAAGCATTGGGTAATGAAGATTATAACAGTGGAACAAATGGCAATACCATGTTTCCTAAAATTATCGATCCTGAAGGTCTAGAACTTAATCGTGCATGGGTGTCCTGGTCAGGGTTACCGCAAACAGACATTAAAGTTGGTCGTCAAAAAATTGAACTTGATAATCAGCGTTTCTTTGGTTCCGTGAATTGGCGCCAAAATGATCAGACTTTTGATGCTGTTACGTTCACGAATGAAAGTGTTGATCACTTGAAGTTAACTTATGGTTTTGTTCAAAACGTTAATCGCCCCTCTGGCAATGATTACAGCCTTGGCGATCTTAGAACACATACACACATATTTCATGGTAATTATAAGTTCTCTAAAGCCCTTGAGGTATCCGCTTATGGTTATTTACTAGATGTTGAGCGTTCTGCGGGCTTATCAT